>CBJLKR010000039.1:0-13516 GCA_966423695.1 uncultured bacterium
CCTGGGCATCAGCCAGATGCACGTCTCACGCCTCCAGCGGGCTGCGCTGGAGCAGCTGCGCAAGTACGTGCCCGAAGAAACCGCCGGCTGATCAGACGGCCGAATCAGATGCCACTGCTCGAGGCCGAGGCACCGCGAGATCCGTACGTCCTGTTCCATCGCTGGTTTGCGGAGGCGCGCTCCGAAGGAGCCCCACAACCTGACGCGATGGCGCTGGCGACGTACGGGGAGGAGGGCCCCGCGGCGCGCATGGTCCTCTTCAAGGGAGTGCAGGACGGAGCGTTCCTCTTCTACTCGAACTACGCGAGCCTCAAAGGCCGGGACCTGACGTACGAGCGCCGTGCCGCGTTGCTGTTCTTCTGGGCGGTCACGCATCACCAGGTGAGGATCGCCGGCGTGGTCCGCCGCCTCGGCCGCGCCGCTTCGCAGGAGTACTTCGCCACGCGGCCGCGCGGCGCGCAGCTGTCGGCGCTCGCGTCGCGTCAGAGTCGAGTGGTCCGGTCGCGCGAGGTGCTGGAGCGTCGCGTGCAGGAGCTTGCGGCCGCGCATCCGGACGAGGTCCCGCTGCCACGGGAGTGGGGCGGCTACTCGCTGCGGCCGCGATGGTTCGAGTTCTGGGAGAGCCGCGAGGACCGGCTCCACGACCGGCTGCGCTATCACCGCCGTACCACGGGCGACTGGCGGGTGGAACGCCTCTCCCCCTAAACTCACCTCATCCCGTGACCGGGAACGAGATCCGCAGGCGCTTCCTAGAGCATTTCGCGAGCCGGGAGCATCTGGTCCTGCCAAGCGCGCCTCTGGTGCCGCACGGCGACCCGAGCACTCTATTCATCTCGGCCGGAATGCAGCCGCTCCAGCCCTACTACCTGGGCTTGAGCGATCCGCCCGCGCGCCGGCTGGCGAGCTGCCAGAAGTGCCTGCGCACCGGTGACATCGACGAGGTGGGGAAGACCGACCGCCACAACACGTTCTTCGAGATGCTCGGCAACTTCGCTCCGACCGGCGACTACTTCAAGGAGACGGCGATACCCCTGGCCTGGGGGCTCGTGACGAAGGGGTTCGGCATGCCGGTCGACCGGCTGCGGGTCACGGTACATCCGTCGGACGACGAGTCGTTCGAGGTCTGGAGAAAGGTCGGCGTCGCTGCCGACCGGATCACCCGCCTCGGCGACAACTGGTGGGGACTGGGCCGGGGCCCTTGTGGACCCGACACCGAGATCTGGTGGGACCGCGGCCGCGACAAAGGGTGCGGGCAGCCCGACTGCTACCCCGACCATTGCGCGCGCTACACCGAGTTCTGGAACCTGGTGCTTCCCCAGTACGACCAGCGCGGCGACCTGAGCGCCCCGCCGACGACCGCCGAAGCGATTCGGCAGGGGATCGCCGACGGCGCCCTGGTGCCGCTCGCGAAACCCGCGATCGACACCGGCATGGGACTGGAGAGGATCAGCTTCATCCTGCAGGGCAAGGACAACGTCTTCGAGTCCGACGTCCTGGCTCCCCTCATCGCCGCCGTGCGCGACCACAGCAAGACGCCGACGACCGTCTCCGAGAGAATCATCGCCGACCACGTGCGGGCCGCCGTCTTCTGCATCGCGGACGGCGTGCTGCCGGCCAACGAAGGACGCGGCTACGTGCTTCGGCGACTGATCCGCCGCGCCGCTCTTCACGCCCGCAAGGTGGGGATGGATGCGCGCCTCACGGTCCTGGTCGGCGTCGCGGTCGAAGTCTTCGGCGATCACTATCCCGAGCTGCGCGACCGCACGCGGCTCGTCGCCGACACGGTCGACACCGAGGCCGAGCGCTTTCGGCGCACGCTCGAGGCGGGGCTCGAGCAGTTCGAGCGCGTCGTCGCGAAAACGCCCGGCTCGATGGTCGTGCCAGGGGCCGATGCATTCTTCCTCCACGACACCTACGGGTTCCCCTTCGAGATGACGTGGGAGCTGGCGCAGGAGCGGGGGCTGCGGGTCGAGGAGGACGTCTTCCGCAAGCACCTCGAGCGCCAGCGCGCGCAGTCACGAGGGCGGCAGAAGGTGCTGGCCGAACAGCGAAAGGCCGATTACCCGAAGTCAGAGTTCACGGGTTACAACGAGCTCAACGCGGACACCGTCGTCACCGCGATCCATGGCCGTGGCGACAAGCTCGAGACCGCGCAGGCGGGCGATGAGGTCGAGGTGTCGCTGGAGAGGACGCCGTTCTATGCCGAATCAGGCGGCCAGATCGGGGACACCGGCGTCATCACCACGTTCGATGGTCTCGTCGAGGTCGACGACACGCAGAAGCCTTCGGAAGGCGCGATCGTTCACATCGGCACGGTGATCAACGGGTCGATCCGAGTCGGTGACAAGGCCACGGCCTCGGTCGACGAGAAGCGCCGGCGCCAGGTCATGCGCCACCACTCGGCGACGCACCTGCTGCACAAGGCCCTGCGGGAGACGCTCGGTGAGAGCGTGGTCCAGAAAGGCTCCTGGGTCGGGCCCGACCACACGACGTTCGATATCCCGCTCGGCCGGGCGATGACGAAGGACGAGATCGATCGCGTCAATCGGCGCGTCATGGAGAAGGTGCGCGAGGCGCTTCCCTTCCACGAGAGCCAGAAGCCCTACAGGGAAGCGGTCGCCCAGGGGGCGATGCACCTGTTCGAGGAGAAGTACGGCGACGTCGTCCGCGTCGTGTGCTTCGGCGAATGGACGTGCGAGCTGTGCGGCGGCACCCACGTCAAGAACACGGCCGACATCGGTCCCGCCGTCATCGTCTCCGAGTCGAGCATCGGATCGGGCCTGCGCCGCATCGACATGGTCGTCGGTGAGGCCGCGGACGATCTGGTGCGCCGTGACCGCGAGCTGCTGGCCGACCTCGCCCGCTCCTTCAACGTCAGCCCAGACCAGCTGCCCGAGCGGGTGCAGGCCCTTCGCGCCCAGGTGAAAGACGCCGAGCGCGAACGCGACCGGATCCGCGCCGAGCGGATCGGGAGTGACGGGGTGTCGGTGAAGCACGGCCGCGTGGACTACGTGACCCAGGCCGTCGAGGCCGCGAGCGTGGACGAGCTGAAGTCCTACGCCGATCGCTACCTGGAGAAGGTACGGTCGGGGATCGTAACCCTTGTCGCCGGCGACAAGTTTGTCATCAAGGTGTCCAAGGACCTCACCAGCCAGTACGATGCCAACCGCCTCAAAGCGTTCTTCGGCGGGAAGGGCGGCGGTCCCGCACACCTCGTGACCGGCACGATCTCCGGTGTCACTGCCGAAGACGCATTCCGTCAGATCGACGAAGCTTTGAAACCCTAGATGCCCAAGTTCAAGTTCCTACGCAAGCGCAGCGACTACTACCGGCACTTCACGGTCCTCGACATCGGCACCGACCTGATCAAGGTCCTGGTCGTCCGCCGCGAAGGTCCCGACGGTGAGGTGCTCGGGGTCGGCCGCGAGCCGCAGGCGCCGGCCGCGATGTCGGGCGGCGCGATCGCCGACATCGAGTCGGTGATCAAGGCGTGCAACCGCGCGCTCGAGGCCGCGGAGGATATGGCGCGCACCGTGCCCGGCCAGGTCGTCGTCGGCATCGCCGGCGAGCTCATCAAGTGCTTCTCTTCGACGATCGCCTACCCGCGCGAAAACTCGAAGTCGCGCGTGCGCTCGAGCGAGATGTCGACGATGCTGCAGATGGTGCAGCGCCGCGCCCTGCGCGAAGCCCAGCACCTGCTGGAGATGGAGCGCAGCTACGGCCAGCTCGAGGCCAGGCTCGTGCACTCCGCGATCACGAACGTGCGCGTCGACGGCTATCCAGTGACGAACCCGGTCGGGTTCACGGGCAAGAACCTCGAGGTCACGGTCTTCAACACGTTCGCGCCGATGACGCACATCGACGCGATCGAAACGGTCGTGCGCGAGCTCGACCTGGAGCTCGCCGCCGCGGTCGCGCAGCCGTACGCGCTGGCGCGCGCGTGCGCGAATGAGGAGGTCTGGGCCGAGGGCGGCATCTTCGTCGACGTGGGCGGTGGCACAACCGACGTGGCGCTCATCCGCGACGGCGGGGTGGAGGGCACGCGCATGTTCAACCTCGGCGGGCGGGCGTTCACGCGCCGGCTCGCCCTTGCGTTCGGCTTGAGCTACGAGGAGGCGGAGGCGCGCAAGCTTCGGCACTCCGAGGGCCTGCTTTCGTCCGACCAGCACCGCCAGGTTTCCGAGCTGCTCAGCGCCGACGCCGAGGTGCTTCTTCAGGGCCTCGCGCTGAGCATCAAGGAGCTTTCGCGCGGCGAGCGTCTGCCCAGCAGCATCTTCCTGTGCGGTGGCGGGAGCCTGCTCCCGGAGCTGACGCTCGAGATGGTGAAGAACGACTGGGCGGCCGGCCTGCCGTTCCCGCGCGAGCCGCGCGTCCGGCACCTCGTTCCGGCCGACGTCCGCAACCTGACCGACTCGACGGGCCAGCTCAGCAGCCCCCAGGACATCGCCCCGATGGGCCTTGCGAACCACGCCCTCCGCACCGAAGCCGAGGAGCGCGACACCGTCAACACGGTCATGAGACGGGTCCTGTCCGCTATAAAGGTTTGACCAGACCGCCAGGAGACCTGCAAACGCCATGGCAATGAACCAGATCTACGTCGAAACCGAAGAGGAGATCCCGGAGCTCGTCGAGCGCCTTCGCCGGTACCACGGCGAGGACACGATGCTCGTGCTGCCCATGCGCTCGCGCATCGGGCAGAGCCGGTTCAACTTCCAGCTCCTCCGCAACTACTCGGCCCGCTTGGGCAAGCGCGTGACGGTCGTCTGCGACGACCCCGCGGTCCAGAGGATGGCTTCGGAGAGCGGCTTCCCCGTTTTCGGTGCCGTCGGGCCCGAGGGCGAGGGCATCCCCTCGGAGGCCGAGCCGCCCCCGCCCGTGCGCAGGTGGTGGCAGAGCAAGGCGGCCGCACCGACCACGCACGTCGGGATCGCCGCCGCCCGCAAGCTCCAGACGAAGACTGCGACCGAGCTCCGGCCCGGCCGGTTCCTGCTGTACGTCACGGCCGTGGCGCTCATCCTCGTCGGCATCTTCGCCGCCGCCGTCTTCGTACCGTCGGCTTCCGTCACGCTGGTCGCCCAGGCGCAACCGTTCATCGAGAAGGACGTGGAGATCCAGGCGCAGCCGGGCAAGGCGCCGATCAAGGTCCGCTCGGTCTCGATCTCGAAGTCGACGTCGCAGGGCTTCAAGGTCACGGGGTCGATCGACGTGCCGCTCGCGCCTTCGATCGGCCAGGTCGTGTTTACCAACAGCTGCCACAAGCCGCCGAGCACGTCGCCCGGCCTCATCAGCTACCGGGGGACGCGCTTCGTCAATTCGAACGGAATCGAGTTCGCACAGACCTCCGGCGACATCACCGTCGGGTGGGGCCAGACCAGCCCACCTGTGACCGTAATCGCGACGACGCCCGGCAGCGTCGGCAACGTCGGCGACCACACCATCAACTCATGGTCACCGTCGGACCCGAATCCGTACACGTGCTTCTCCGTGACGAACCCGCAGGCCACGGGCGGCGGCACCGATCCCTCTTCGACGCCGCAGATGACGGAAGCGGACTTCGACGCCGCGCGCGCGCAGCTGGAGCAGACGCTCCACCAGTCGATCGCGCAGCAACTCGCCACCGGGACGCAGTCGGGAGAGAAGCTCAGCGAAACCATGATCTTCGGAGCGCCGCAGTTCACCACCGACCACCAGCCGAACGACAAGGTGCCGAGTTTCACGGGCACGATGACGGTCACGGGCGAGGGCGATTACTACACCGAGGCCGACGTGACCCAGGCCTACAAGACCTACCTGACGCAGCGCGTGCCCAACAACATGCAGGTGCTGACCTCGAGCCCGATACAGGTGACGTACCGGCTTCTCAGCGCGGCGAAAGGCGGTTACCTGGTCTTCGCCGGCACCGCCTCGGGGTACGTCGCACCCAAGCTCGACGAGAGCAAGATCCGCGCCCAGATCGTCGGCCGGCCGGTGCAGCAGGCTCGCTTCTACCTGGGCACGCTGCCGATCCGGTCGGTGGCGATCAAGGAGCAGCCCATCGCTCTCCCGTTGATGCCGCTGCTCGATCGGCGGATCGAGATCAGCTACGTCGTCGAGTCCAACGCCCCCTCGGCCGAGGCGGCCGCGCAGAGCCAGACGAGCCCGAAGCCGTCGCCGTCTCGATAAACCGGGGCGGCGGGTGGTGAGGGTGCTGGCGGTCGACCCCGGCTCGAAGCGGGTCGGGCTTGCCGTCAGCGACCCCACCGGCACCATCGCCCAGCCGCTCACGACGGTCGCCGCCGAGCCGCGCGAGACGCTCGCCGCCAGGCTCGCCGGGTTCGCCAGAGAGCACGAGGCGTCCAGGATCGTCGTCGGCCTGCCGGTGCGGCTCGACGGCTCGCACGGGCCCGAGGCAGCCGCGGCGCGGGTGCTCGCCGCCGAGCTGCGCAAAGCCTCGAGGCTGCCGGTCGAGCTCGTCGACGAGCGGCTCACCACCGCCGCGGCGGAACGCTCGCTGCTCGCGAGCGGCATGCGCCGGGACAAACGACGCGCCAACATAGACCGCGTGGCTGCGGCGATCCTTCTCCAGGCCCACCTCGACGCCAGGAAGCGATGACGGACGACCAGGTGACGCTGGTCGACGAGGCCGGTGTCGAGCGGCGATTCGCGCTGCACGATGCGTTCGACCTCGACGGCGTCGCCTTCTACCTCGTCGAAGACGTGGACGACCCGGAGCGGGTCATGCTGCTCCGAGAGTCGGAGTCGGGCCTGGAGACGATCGACGGCGACGAGTTCAACCGGGTCATGAAGGCCCTCGAAGAAGACCGCGTCGAATGATGGCGACGGAATGAAACGCCTCCTCGCGCTGGTGATCGTGCTCGCCCTGCTGGGCTTCGGGACGTCGCGCGCGTACGACTGGTGGAACTACAACGTCAACACGCCGGTCTCCACCACCAGCCACCCGGTGACATTCCACGTGGACCCGGGTGAGACGCCCACCCAGATCGGAACCGAGCTCTTCAATCTCCGGCTCATCCGGAGCACGGTGGCGTTCGACCTCTACACGCGCCTCACCGACGCGGCGCCGAAGTTCCAGGCGGGCGTGTTCGTGCTCAACACGAACATGTCGCTGAACGAGATCGTCACCGCGCTGCAGCACGGTCGCCCCGTGGAGAAGAGCGTGACGTTCCGCGAGGGATTCCCGCTGTGGTTCCAGGCGCAGGCGGTGGACCAGGCCCAGCTGGGAACGCTAACCGGCGCGGCCTACCTCAAGGCCGCCGCCGACCCCACGCTCGCGTCGAAGTACGCGTTCCTGCCGCGGGGCGCGACGGGCGATACGCCATATGAGGGTTTCCTCTTTCCGGACACCTACCTCGTCGACGCCGCCGGCGGCCCGTCCGCGCTCGTGCGTGCGCAGCTCGACCAGTTCGACGCGATCTTCTCTCCTGACTGGCGCGCCGCCATCTCGCAGTCGACGGCGGGACGTCCCAAGGAGGACATCCGGTCGATCGTGATCCTTGCGTCCATGGTCGACCGCGAGGCGAACAACAAGACGGCGACCGACCGCGGCAACGTCTGCAGCGTGTACTACAACCGCCTGCGGCAGAACATCCCGCTGGGCGTAGACGCGACGCTGCTGTACGCCCTGCACCGCCTCACGCCTGAGCCCACGGCCGAAGAGCTGAATCTCAACTCGCCGTACAACACGCGCAAGGTCGTGGGTCTGCCGCCGACGCCCATCAGCAACCCTGGCAAGGCCGCGCTGCAGGCGTGCATCAACCCGCCCGTCACCGCCTACCTCTTCTACTTCACCGACAAGGGCGGGACGACCCACTTCGAGACCAACGACGCCGACTTCGAGCGCGACAAGGCGAAGTACGGCCTAAGCGGCTCCTGACACCGGGGCGCGGTATGCGCGTCTATCTGCTCGGCGAGGGCATCGCCTACTCCAGCAGCCCGGCGATGCACAACGCCGCCTTCAAGGCGCTTGGGCTCGACTGGGCGTATGAGCTGCTCGACGTCC
The DNA here is from genome assembly GCA_966423695.1 of uncultured bacterium. Lineage (GTDB taxonomy): Bacteria > Chloroflexota > Dormibacteria > Dormibacterales > Dormibacteraceae > 40CM-4-65-16. Next base: position 8,000 of record CBJLKR010000039.1, read on the forward strand.
CCGCCTCGCAGCTCCACGTCGTGGTTGCGCGACTGCGAGAGGCGGACACGCGCGGCGCGAACGTCACCATCCCGCACAAGCAAGCTGTGATGGGGCACCTGGACGTGGTCGTCGACGACGCACTGCGCGCACGCGCGGTGAACACGATCGTGAACGAAGGGGGAAAGCTGCACGGTCACAACACGGACATCGCGGCGATCGCGCGCGCGGCGGAGGAGGTCGGCGTCGATCCCCGAGGCGCGAACGTGGTCGTGCTCGGCGCCGGCGGCGCGGCGCGCGCGACCGCGCAGGCGCTTCCCGGCGCGCACCTGACCTTCGCCGTGCGCCGGGAGCGCACGGACGTCCCCGGACGCACGGTTCCCTGGGGCGACGCCGCGTCCGCGACGCGCTCGGCCGACCTCCTCGTCAACGCGACCCCGCTCGGCCGCAAGGAGGAGATGCCGCTGCGGCACGCGGCGCTGCCGCGCGCGGGCGCGGTGATCGACCTCGTCTACGTCACCGGCGGGACGCCGCTGGTGCGCAAGGCACGTTCGCTCGTCCTGCGCACCGTCGACGGGTGGGACGTGCTGCTGTGGCAGGGCGCCAGGGCGTTCGAGCTCTGGACCGGAAGGCGCGCGCCCCTGGAGGCGATGCGCCACACTCTCCGCCCGTGAACCACTATCTCTTCGTGGCCGGATGGGTGCTGCTCGGCGCCGCCGGAGGCCTTCTCGTCCGCTGGGGGTCGGTGAGGCTCGCCCGCCTCGAGGGCCTCGACCCCGGGAACCGCGGCTGGCAGCGGTTCGGGCCGCCGGCCCTGAGCGCGATCGTGTTCGCGGTCTACGCCCTGGTGATCCCTTACTGGCCGCTGCTGGTCGTGCGCAGCGTCTTCGCCCTGGTGCTTGTGCAGGTCATCTTCTTCGACTTCGAGCATCGACTCATCCTCGACCGCGTGATGTTCCCGTCCATGGCGCTCGCGCTGCTCGTGAGCCTGTCTCCGCTGATCGGTTCGAACGTCCGTCTATGGCAGCAGCACTGGTGGGTGGGGCCGGCGATGGGCCTGGCCGCGGGCCTGCTCTTCCTCGTCCTCGCCCTGGCCGGATCGGCTCTTTTCAAAGCCGAGGCCCTTGGCTTCGGCGACGTCAAGCTCGCCCTGTTCATGGGCCTGCTTCTGGGATGGCCGTACACGTTCACGGCGATCTTCTACGGCGTGTTCCTCGCCGGCCTGGTCTCGATCGGCGTCATCCTGTGGCGCAGGTCGCTGAAGGGCACGATCGCGTACGGTCCCTACCTGGCCGCCGGGGCGCTGATCGTGCTGCTGAGCCCGCTCAACTAGGCGAGAATAGGCGGCCATGAGCAAGCTCCTGCCCGGCGAGAACCTCGTCCTGAAAGACCACCCACACTGGATCACCGTCGTCAAGAGCGCGGTCGCGCCGGCCGTCCTGGTCCTCGTCGTCCTGGTCGCCGACATCACCGTCCTCAACCCGGACAACTTCTACGTCCCCAAGCTCAGGACGGTGCTCACGCTCGGCGTGGTCGCGCTGGCGATCCTCTGGCTGATCGTCGTGTGGGTCCGCTGGCGCTCGATCACGTATACGCTGAGCGACCAGCGCATCACGATCCAGGCAGGCGTCTTCAGCCGGCAGGAGAAGATCATCCCGATCGACCGCGTGCAGGACTGCACGACGCGCCAGTCGGTCTTCGGCCGCATGATCGGCTACGGACGCGTCGAGATCGACGCTGCCGGCGCCCAGGGCGCGGAGGTCCTCGACCACCTGCCGAGACCGGGCGAATTCCGCGACCAGGTCTTCGTCCAGTCGGAGCGACGCCGCGGCGGAGCGAGTCCCGCGGCGGCGCCGCCTGTGCCGGCGAACCCCAGCGGCGTCTAACGCACCAGGCCGCAGGCCGCTCGCGCTGCTCGGCTTCATGGGGTCGGGCAAGACCTTGGTCGGCGCCCTCGTCGCCGAGCGAGCCCACGCCCGGTTCCTGGACCTGGACCTGATGGTGGAGGACAGGGCCGGGATGCCGATCGCCGACATCTTCGCGACCGGGAACGAGGGCGCCTTCCGTTCGCTCGAGAAGGAGCTTCTTCCGGAGGCTCTCCAGCCCGAGACCGTGGTGGCGCTGGGCGGCGGGGTCGTGATCGACGACGATAACTGGGCCTTGATCGCCGACCGCGCCACGACGGTGTACCTCGAAGCTCCGTTCGCGGCGCTTTGGCGGCGCGTCGGCCACCTGCCGGGCCGCCCGCTCATCGCCCATCGCACACGGGACGAGGTCGAAGCGCTGTTCGAGCGCAGGCGCGCGCGCTACGAGGAGGCGCAGCACCGGGTCGACGCCGGCCGCGACCCGGCGACGGTGGCCGCCGAGGTGTCGAAGCTGTGGTCCGGCTGATCCTCGACACGCCGGGCGGCGGCTACCCGGTCGTCATCGGCACGAACCTGCAGCGCGAGCTGCGGAACGCGGTCGCGCGGCTCAACCCGACTGGTGTGGCGATCGTCAACGACACGAACGTCCGCCCCTGGGCGGTCCGGGTGGCGAAGACGGTCAAGCGCGCGGGATTGAACCCGGCGGTGCACACGGTGCCGGCGGGCGAGAGGTCCAAGTCGCTGGCCCAGCTGGAGGAGGTGCTGGCGTTCTTCGAACGCGAGCGCGTCGACCGCGGTGGCGTTGTCATCGCCGTCGGCGGCGGCACTGTCGGCGACCTCGGCGGCCTGGCGGCGGCGGTGTGGCAGCGCGGCGTCCGCCTGGTCCAGGTCCCGACGACTCTGCTCGCCATGGTCGACTCGAGCGTGGGCGGCAAGACGGGCGTGAACGGCCGGCGCTCGAAGAACGCGATCGGCGCGTTCTGGCAGCCGTCGGCGGTGATCTCCGACCTCGCGACGCTCGAGACCCTGCCGGCCGCGAGCTATCGGGACGCCTTCGCCGAGGTTGTAAAGTACGCCGTCGCCATGGACCGCGGGCTCTTCGACCTGGTGCAGCGCAACGCACCGCGGCTCACCGACCGCGACCTCGGCCTGCTCGAGCGGGTGGTCTTCCGCTGCGTCACCGCCAAGGCGCTGGTGGTCGCCAAGGACGAGCGCGACCGGGGTCCGCGAGCGATCCTCAACTACGGCCACACCGCCGGCCACGCGCTCGAGGCTGCGACCGGTTTCCGGGTCAGCCATGGGCGCGCGGTCGCGTTCGGGATGGGCGTGGCGGCCCGCATCGCCCTGGGCATGGGCCTGTGCAGCCGCCGCGTCGTCGACGCCCAGGACGGTCTCCTGGAAGCCCTCGGCCTGCCGGCGCGTCCGCCGCGCGCCGATCCGAAACGCGTCCTCGCCGCCATCGCGCTCGACAAGAAGGCGCGGCGGGGCAAGGTCGCATGGGTGATGCCACGCCGGATCGGGCGCGCGGAGGTCGGCCACACGGTCCCGGGCGCCATCGTCCGGCGCGTCGTGACGAAGGCACTGGCGTGAGCCGGCGCGTCGTCGTCGTCAACGGCCCGAACCTCAACCTGCTGGGCACGCGCGAGCCCGAGGTCTACGGCACCCGGACCATTGAAGACCTGAAGAAGCTGGTCGACGCGAAGGCGAAGGCGCTGGGTTGGGAGGTCAGCCATTTCCAGAGCAACGACGAGGGCGAGATCATCGACTTCCTGCAGCAGCACGCGCCGGGGTCGCTGGGCGTCGTGATCAACCCGGGCGCGCTGTCGCACTACTCGCTCGCCCTCTACGATTGTCTGCAGGCTCTCGCGCTCCCGGTGGTGGAGGTCCACATCTCGAACATCCACGCGCGCGAGGAGTTCCGCTCCCGCAGCGTGACCGCGCGCGCGGCGAAGGGTGTGATCACCGGTCTGGGTTTCGCGGGATACGAATACGCGTTGGAGTTCCTGGCGGCAAAGACATGATTTCGACGAGCGACTTCCGCAGCGGGACGATGTTCGAGATGGACGGGCAGCTCGTCTCGATCGTGACGGTCGAGCACATCAAGCTCGCGCGGCAGCCAGCCGTGATCAAAACCAAGCTGCGCAACGTGCTGACGGGCTCGATCTTCGAGCAGAGCTTCAAGAGCGGCGAGAAGTTCCGCCCGGTGCGCATCGACAGCAGCGAAGCCACATATCTCTACTCCGATGGCACGCACCATCACTTCATGGACGCGAAAACCTACGACCAGGTGGCCGTCGACGACGAGATGCTCGAGGATGTCCTCTCGCTGTTGAAGGAGGGAAGCACCGTCTTCCTCCAGCGCTACGACGACCGGCTGATCGGAGTCGAGCTGCCGATCAACGTCGACCTCAAGGTCGTCTCGACCGATCCCGGATTCAAGGGCGATACCGTGTCCGGCGCGACCAAGCCGGCCAAGCTCGAGACGGGCGCCACGATCCAGGTTCCGCTCTTCATCCAGGCCGGCGACGTGATCCGGGTGGATACGCGCGACCAAAGCTACGTGGAGAGGGCGTAGCCTAAGCCGGCTATGGCAGAGAACGGCTCTTTGGGGGCTGTGCGTGTGGCCAACGAGGTGATCGCCAGCATCGCGGCGCTGGCCGCGTGCGAGGTGGAAGGCGTCGACGCCATGGACGAGGCCGCGGCGCGCCATTTCGGGGACTGGGTGCGCCGCCAGGCGGCCCACCGCGGGGTGCGCGTCCACATCGAGGGCGACCGTTCGATCCACCTCGAGGTGTTCATCACCGTCACGTCGCAGGCGAAGCTGGCCGACGTCGCGGCGGCCGTGCAGGCGAACGTCGTCGAGGCGACCGAGCGGATGCTCGGTCTCGAAGTGGGCGAGGTGAACGTTTTCGTCTCGAGTGTCGCCTTCGCCTCATAGACGTTCGGCGGGCAAGCGTCACCAGGCTAGGGAGCTGGCCTTGAAGGTCCTCTTCCAGCTCGAGAGCGAGTCCGCCGACGATGTGGACGAGGTTCTGCGCTACCACGCGACCGAAGGCGCCGCCACCGATGAGGTCGCGGTCTTCGCCAAAGAGTTGGTCAACGGTGTGCTGGCCAGCCGCGAGAAGCTCGATCGCATTCTGAGCGAGGCTTCGGAGAACTGGCGGCTCGACCAGATGGCGAAGGTCGACCGCGTCATCCTGCGCATCGCCGTGTACGAGATCGCGATCGACCGCAAAGTGCCGACGAAGGCGGCCATCAACGAGTCGATAGAGCTGGCCAAGACATTCTCCGGCGATGAGGCCGGCCGGTTCGTGAACGGCATCCTCGGCCGGGTCGCCGCGACCGCGACGTGAGCCGGCCGCTACAGTCGAACGCCGAGTGAGGTTCCTCCTGGCGCCGATCGTCGCCTGGGCCTTAGCGCAGGTGGCCAAGGTCACGCTGTCGTCGGTCCGGCAGCGCCGCCTCAACCTTCGCGTCCTGGCGGAGACCGGTGGCATGCCGAGCAGCCACAGCGCGATCGTGATGGGCCTGACGACCGCGATCGGTAAATATTCCGGGCTGGGTTCCGCTGCGTTCGCGATCGCCCTTATCTTCACGTTCGTGGTCATGTACGACGCCGCAGGCCTCCGCCGCGCCGCCGGGCGGCAGGCCGAGGTCCTGAACCGGCTGGTCG
>CBJLKR010000040.1:0-12995 GCA_966423695.1 uncultured bacterium
GCCACCGCGGCGCGCTCCGAGGCGAGTCCCTCCGGACGCGACCGCTCCCGTATCACCTCGGCGAACGCGCCGGCGTCGTATCTCTTGACGCTCATCTTCCGACTGCCTCGCGCAGCCTGGCCACGACCGACTGCACCGCGTCGCTGCGCGTCTTGAGGCTCGCCTGGTTTGCGATCAAGCGCGCGGTCGACTCGCCGAGCACGCCCGCGATCCTGAGCCCGTGCTCGCGCAGCGTCCGCCCGGTGGCGGTGAGGTCGACGATGGCGTCGACCAAACCGACCTGGGGCGCGAGCTCGACCGACCCGTGGAGCTGCACGACCTCGACCGCCTGCCCGCGCGACTCGAACCACGCCGTCGCCGTGCGCGGGTACTTGGTCGCGATGCGCAGGGTCGGCGGCCACGTCTGGGGTCCGTCGAGCGCCGAGGCGTCCGGGACGGCGAGCACGAGCCGGCACCCGCCGAAGCACAGGTCGACCAGCTCGTAGTGCCGCCCCGGCGACTCCCACAGGATGTCCTTGCCGACGACGCCGAGGTCGGCGGCGCCGTGGTCGACGTACGCGGGCACGTCGGCCGGCCGCACCAGGATGACGCGCACGCCGGCGGCGTCGACGAGGAGCTGGCGGCCGAGCTCCTCGGCGGTGAGGTTCGCGAGGCCTGAGCGCGACAGCAGCGCGAGCGCGCCCGGCATGAGCGCGCCCGTCGGGAGCGCGATGGAAACGCTCAAGAGAGTCCTCCCGCGAGCCGCGCCGCGACCTGCTCGGGCGGGAGGCTCCTCGTGCGCTGCCCCTCCGACGACCACGCGACCTGCCCTCCGCCGCGGCAGAACAGGAGGTTCGCCGCCCCGATGGCGCGCCACCAGCGCGCCGCCTCCGGTTGCGTCCGGGGCTCGGTGTCGACGGCCGCGCGCATCCCGAACAGGCGCAGCGTGGAACCGAGCCTCAGCGCGACGTCGAGACCGCCCGCCGCCCACCCGACGGCCGCGTCCAGGCGCGGCAGCGCGGGTGGCCGCGGCGCGCGGGTCAGCATCTCCGTCACGAGATCGAGCTCGACCACGAAGCCGGTCGCGGGCGCCGGCCGCCCGAAGCGCGCGAGCAGCCCGTCGTACCGGCCTCCCTGCGCTACGGAGCGACCGACGTCGGGGCCGTAGCCCTCGAAGGTGACCCCGGTGTAGTAGTCGAAGTCGCGTATGGCGCCGAGGTCGAGGACGACCACGTCGCCGATGCCGTGGGCGACAAGGAGCGCGCGCACGCGGGCCAGCTCGGCGAGCGCCGCCTCGGAGCGCTTGTTGCGCACGAGCCCGCCGGCCGCGTCGAGGATCTCCGGTCCCCCGCGCAGCGCGGGAAATCGAAGCAGCAGCTCGTGCTCGGCCGAGCGCAGCGGCGTGCCCTCCAGGAGCGACTCGAGCGTGACGAAGTCGCGCTCGGCCAGCGCGCCGCGCACGGCGACCTTGACCTCGTCCGGAAGGCGGACGGCGTCCATGATGCCGTGGAAGAACTCGGCGTGGCCGACGTCCACCTGGTAGCTGCGGATGCCGGTCGCCTCCAGACATCGCGCGGCCAGCGCGATCACCTCGGCGTCGGCGACGGGGCCCGGCGCGCCGACGAGCTCGGCGCCCACCTGGTAGGTCTCGCGCCGGTGGTGGAAGCGCGCGTCGTCCGTGGAGACGACCGGGCCCGCGTAGCACAGGCGCAGCGGCAGCGGCGCCGCGCGCAGCTTGCCGGCGACCAGGCGCGCCACCGGCACGGTGCGCTCACCCACAAGGGCGACGATGTCGCCGCGGGCGTCGGTGAACTTGAACAGGCGCCGGCGCTGGTCCACGCCGAGCCCGAGGTCGAGGACGTCCATGCTCTCGACGAGCGGTGTGATGACGTGGCGGTAACCCCAGCGGCGCATCTCGGCGAGCAGCGACTCCTGCGCCTCGCGCAGGGTCTCGGCCTCGAGGGGAAGGAGGTCGCGAAACCCGGGAACGCCGCCGAGCTGGGGCGCGGGAGGTCGAATCACCGAGGACCTCCGTGGCGCGACCGACTACCAGCCCCGGTGAAGAAACCTCCGGGCCGCGGCCTGCCGACTGGATCCGCTCCTCTGCGTTCGGTCCAGTTCAGCCTTCGTCTTCATCGTCTTCCTCTGCGTCGGCGTCTTCGGAGAAGTCGAGCGCCTCGCCTTCGTCTTCGACGGCGTGCATACCTTCTTCCATATCGTCGGCCGTGGCCTCCTCGGCGATCACCTCGGCGCCCTCCTCCTCGTCGTCGGTGAAGACCTCGACCTCGCGCGCGAGCAGGCTCTCCTTCGCGTAAGGCCGGAACTCGACCTCGCGCTTGCGCCGCATCGGAAAGCTCGGCTTGCCCGCGAACCGCGGATCCTGATACGTCTCCCTGACGATCAGCTTCACGGCGCTCCCGTCGACCGAGGTCACGCCCGCCTGGTAACGGTTGCCGCCACGCATGAACTTGATGAGGCGGCGCGCGAGCTTCGGCTCGAGCTGGCCGAGGCGGACGTCGCGCGAAGTCACCGCGGCGATTCCGTCGCCGTCGATCTTCAGCTCGGCCACGTCACCGGCCGCGACCTTGGACGAGATGTCGACCGCCGGCGGCGCCTCGACAGTGGTGATGACGGTCTTTCCCATCTCCTCGACGAATAGGTTGAGGTCGACCCTGGTGCCGCCTACCTTGAGCCCTTCCTTCTGGTGCAGCAGCGCGTTGATGCGCGCGGCGTTCTTCTTGGCGATGGAGTTCATGGGGTTGAGCTTCAGCGCCGCTTCGTACGAGGCCTTTGCCTCCTTCAGCTTGCCCAGCTCGGAGAGCGCCTTGCCGAGTCGATTCTGGGTCTCCTCGTCGGCGCCGAAGTTGTCGATGATGAACTTGTTCAGCTTGACCGCCTCGTCCCACTTGCCCGCGATGGCGAGCTGAACCGCGTCCTCGGCGTACTGGGACCTCGGCTTGAGGTGCTCGGTGGTGTCCGTCTTCAATCGGGCGCGCTCCTATGGCTGGGAAGGGTTTCGAGAGGAACGCAAGTATACGGAGTACCTGGTGGAGCGGGCGCGATGTCATGCTCTCGTGCCGGATGCGGGGCCTGGCGGCGGCGATGGTGGGCGTGGCGGTGGCGGTCGCGGCTTGCAGCTCGGCGTCACCGGCGCCGTCGGGCAAGGTGCTCCGCATCGGCGTCGACCTGCCCCTGTCCGGTCCCGAGGCGCGGGCCGCGACTCCCGCGCTGAACGGCATCAGGTTCTACGTGCAGACGCACCCGGCGATCGACGGGTTCCAGGTCGTCGTCGACGCCCGCGACGACACGGTGCACGCGGCGGCCGACCCCGAGCGCGGCGTCTCGAACGTGAATCGTTTCGTCTCCGACTCGACAGTCGTCGCGATGATCGGCCCGTTCGACGGCGCGGTCGCCCGCAAGGAGATACCCGTCGCCAACGCCGCCGGGCTGGCGATGGTGGCTCCCGCGACGAGCAATCCCTGCCTCACGCGCGACATCTATCTACCTGCGCTCCTGAACCCAGCGCGCGCCGACGTGACGTGCCAGGCCGCGGGCCTACCGTCCGCGTCCGACCTGCGGCCGACGCGCGGCAACAACTTCTTCCGCCTCGCCGCCACCGACGACCTGCAGGGCGCGGCCGCGGCGGACTTCGCGTACGGAACGCTCCACGTCCTGCGCGCCGCCGTGGTCTCGGACCACGAGGCTTACGGGCAGGCGCTGGCGGCTGCTTTCGCCGCCCGGTTCATGCGCTCGGGCGGCAGCATCGTCGACCGCCTCGACGTGAGGCCGGGCTCGAGCGCCGAAGTCGCCGCGTTCCTCGACCGGGCGAAGGCCGACGGAGCAGCCGCCGTCTACTACGGCGGGGCGGAGCCGGGGTGCGCGATCCGGGCTCAGATGTCGGCGACCTTTCCGCCGGGGGAGGCGACGCCCTTCCTGGGCGGCGACGGGATCGCGCTGGACTCCGGCTGCGTCGCGGCGGCCGGCGCCAACGGGGCCGGGATCTACGCCACGGTCCCGATCGTCGACGCATCCTCCCTGCCGTCGGCGGCGGCGACGCTGAGGGGGTTCCACGCGGCGTTTGGCAGCACCTCGGCGTACGGCCTTTACACGCTCGTGGCCTACGACGCGACCGCGGTCGTCTACGCCGCCATCGCCCGAGCCCTGAGGGCGGCCGGCAGCGGGCTGCCGGCGCGCTCCGACGTCGTGGCCGAGCTCGCCCAGACGGCCGGCCTCGAGGGCGCCACCGGTCCGCTGGGCTTCGACCGTTCGGGCGATACGACCAACCGGCACGTGACGATCTTCGAGTCTCCGGCCGTGGGGACCGGCTCGGCCTGGAAGCCGGTCGGCACCGTCGACTACAGCGCCCGGCTGCCCTACTGAGGTCCCCCCGTTCAAGTTCGACTTGACTTGCAGGGCCTTGCAAGTCGATAGTTTGCGACGGAGTAGCGGTTCGGCCCATCCCGTGTGGCCGCACCTGCCGCCGGCGCACTCTCGCCCCGATGCGAATTCGGGAAGAGGGCGGCAAGTGATGGGAGGTTAGGTGTGGAGTTGCGCACAGGCCTCCGAACAAGCACAAGGGGGAACCAAATGGTTCGAGCTAGGGGACTGATAGTCCTCACCGTTGCGACGATGGTCGCATTCGCCTGTGGCGGCGGCGGCGGTGGCGGTGGCAGCACCAACAAGGGCACCATCAAGATCGGGTCCGACTTCCCGGTTTGTACGACCGGTGGACAGTCGACCGCCAACGGCGTGAAGTTCGCCGTCGACCAGAAGAACGCGGCCGGTGGCGTCCAGGGCTTCACCATCGCGTACACGAGCTTCGACGACTGCCGCCAGGGCGCATACAACGCCGACGCCGGCGTGGCGAACGTGCGGTCGATGCTCGACGACAACGCCTACATGGGCATGATCGGGCCGTACAACTCGGCCGTCGCCAAGGCGGAGATTCCGATCGCGAACCCGAAAGACTTCGTGATGATCAGCCCGGCGAACACGAACCCGTGCCTGACCAAAGACCTTCCGACGTGCTCCTACCACCCGCAGGACCTGCGGCCGACCGGCACGAACAACTACTGGCGCGTCGTCACCACTGACGACTACCAGGGCCCGGCGATGGCCGACTACATGTACAAGCAGCTCGGCATCAAGAACGTCGGCATCCTCGACGACAGCACCGTGTTCGGCGTCGGTATCGCAGGCGCGTTCGAGACCGAGTTCAAGAAGCTCGGCGGCACGGTCGCCAAGCACTCGGAGTACAAGAAGGACCAGCAGGGCAGCGACTTCAAGTCGATCCTCCTCGGCCTCAAGAGCGCGGGAGCGCTTGCCGTCTACGTGGGCGGAACCGACGACCAGAACATCTGCATCCCGCGGGCGCAGATGAAGCAGATCGGCTGGGACGCACCCTTCGGCGGTGGTGACGGCATCGAGACCACCGACTGCATCAACCAGGCGTCCGGCAACGAGGCCGGCGTGCTGGCGACGTCCGCCGGCGCGGACGCGACCCAGGTCCAGGGCGCGAAGGACTCCATCGCGGCGTTCCGCAAGGCGTTCACCGGCGCCAACGACTTCGGCGGGTACACCATGCAGGCGTACGACGCCGCGAACATCGTGATGACGGCGATCGGCAACGCGATCAAGGCGAACGGCGGCAACATGCCGACCCGCAAGCAGGTCCGCGAAGAGATGGCCAAGATCACAAGCTTCCAGGGAGTCATCGGCAAGTACGGCTTCGACCAGAACGGCGACACGACCCTGAAGATCGTCTCGATCTACGAGGTCAAGACCGGCCTCAGCGCAGGCGACGTCGCCTCTTCGACCGGCGTCTGCGGCAAGCAGGTCGCCAACGCGTGCTTTGTTTGGAAGACCCAATTCGACTTCGCGCAGGCCAGCTAGTCTTTTAGCCCAAATTCCAGCGAGGAGGCCGGTCGCCGGCCTCCTCGCCCTTTAGGTCGATAGGAGGGGGAGCACTGGACGCGGGCGTGGTCACAAGCGGCGCCGAAGCCCTCAAGCGTCTGCGCTCGCGCCAGCTGCTCGGGGGCATGAGCCTGGCCGACTACGGCTTCTACATCCTGTGCGGCGCGGCGGTCGTCTGGCTCCTCGCCGAGGCGGTCATCAGCCCGGGAAAGTTCGCCCAGGTCATGGTCTTCGGCATCACCGAAGGCGCCATCTACGCCCTCGTCGCCCTGGGCTACACGATGGTCTACGGCATCATCGAGCTCATCAACTTCGCCCACGGCGACGTGTTCACGCTGAGCGCCTACATCGGGACGACCATCCTCGGGTTCTTCGCGGTGACCGAGAACGCCTTCACCGTCCTCAACCTCATCGCTCTCATCGTGGTGTTCCCGGTCGTGATGCTGATCATGGGCGGCATCAACGTGACGATCGAGCGGGTCGCCTACCGGCCGCTCCGCAACGCGCCTCGGCTGGCGCCACTGATCACGGCGATCGGCATGTCGTTCTTCATCGAGGGCGTCATGTTCCTCTGGAAGGGCCCGGGCACCGTCCACTTCCCCAACATCCTTCCCCAGTGGACCACCAAGGTCGGCGGCGTCTTCTTCGGTTTCAGGGACGTCTTCGTGGTCGTCGTCGCCGCCGTCCTGGTGGCCCTGCTGGCGTTCTTCATCAACCGCACCAAGCTCGGTAAGGCGATGCGCGCCACCGCCCAGGACCGGGACGCCGCGCAGCTGATGGGCATCGACATCAACCGCACGATCGCGGCGACCTTTTTCATCGGCGCGCTGCTCGCCGGGGCCGGCGGCACGATCTGGGGGTTGTACTACAACACCGTCTTCTATCAGCTGGGCTTTCGGACCGGCCTCATCGCCTTCACGGCCGCCGTGTTCGGCGGGATCGGGAACATCCCGGGCGCCGCGCTCGGAGGCCTGCTGATAGGTCTGACCGCCGCGTTCAGCGACAACTACATCGACTCGAAATGGACCGAGGTGGTCATCTTCGGAATCCTCATCGGCGTGCTCGTGTTCCGGCCGACCGGACTGCTCGGCATGAGGGTCCCGGAGAAGTGAGCAACGCCGCGATGGCGCGCCGGCCGGCGGGACCGTTCCGGCTGCGCGAGCGGATCCGGGACCGGGAGACGGCCGTTTACGGGATCCTGATCATCGTCGCGCTGCTGTTCCCGTACGTGACGATCTGGATCACCAACGGCACTGCGCTCGTCTCCCAGGCGACGTTCGCCGGCTACTGGGTGCTGCTGGCGATCGGTCTCAACGTCGTGGTCGGGTTCGCGGGACTCCTCGACCTCGGCTACGCGGCCTTCTTTGCCATCGGCGCGTACACGTACGCCTTGCTTGCATCGCCCCAGCTCGGCGTCACTCCCGCGCACCATGCCCTGCACGGTCCTTTCTGGATCGTGATCTTCATCTCCATGGCGATGGCGGCCATCTTCGGCGCCGTGCTGGGCTTTCCGACACTGCGTCTCCGCGGCGACTACCTGGCGATCGTGACGCTCGGGTTCGGCGAGATCGTGCCCCAGCTCTTCTACAACTTCGACACCTGGACCGGCGGCATCAACGCGATCGGCCTCATCGACCAGCCATCGCTGCCCGCGTGGATCCAGGGTCCGTGGTCCGGAGACGGCCCGTTTCAGTTCCTGACGACGACGGCCAAGAACCTGCCCGATCCACGCCACTGGGCCTTCAATTTCAACGGCGACCCCGTCGCGTTCTACGTCCTGATCTGCATCCTGATCGCAGGCGCGGTCATCCTCGTCAACAACCTGTACAGCTCGCGCCTCGGTCGGGCGTGGATGGCGATCCGCGAGGACGAGGTGGCGGCGGCCGCCATGGGCATCAACACCGTCACGACCAAGCTCCTGGCGTTCGCCATCGGCGCTTCCTTCAGCGGCTTCGCCGGCGCCTACTACGCGTCCGACGTCGCCCTGGTCAGCCCCGACAACTTCCAGTTCATCGTCTCGATCACGGTGCTGGTCATGGTCGTGCTCGGCGGCATGGGCAACATCAGCGGCGTGATCGTCGGCGCGCTGGTGATGTACACGCTCATCTTCTATCTGATCCCCGGTCTACCGCAGAACGCGACGGCGCTGGCGAACAACGTCGGACTCGGCTTCCTGAACCAGAGCAACGGCGACTGGCCCGGACTCGCGCAGGAGACCCAGCGGCTCAACTTCATGATCTACGGCGCGATCCTGGTCGGGATGATGCTGCTGCGGCCGCAGGGCCTGCTGCCCAGCCGGGTGCGTGAGCAGGAGCTGAAGCACGCAGCCGTCCAGGAAGACGAAGCCGCGGTCGAGGCAATGCACGCGGGATGAGCGACGCACCCGACGGCAACGTCCTCGAGCTGACCAACCTCACCAAGCGGTTCGGCGGCCTCGTCGCCGTCGACAACGTGAGCCTGCACATCAAGCGCGGTGAGATCTTCTCCCTGATCGGGCCGAACGGCGCGGGCAAGACGACGCTCTTCAACAACGTGACGGGCCTGTTCGCACCGAGCAGCGGCAAGGTCGTGTTCGACGGTCGCGACATCACAGGCTTCAAGCCTCACCAGGTCGCGCGCTACGGCATCGCGCGCACGTTCCAGAACATCCGGCTTTTCGATTACATGTCGTGTCTCGACAACGTCCGCGTCGGCCGGCACGTGCGCATGAAGGCGCGCGTCTGGGACTCGCTGTTCAAGACCCGGACCGAGCGCCAGGAAGAGGAGCGGGTGACGGACGAGGGCATGGAGCTGCTCCGCTTCGTCGGCATCGCGAAGCACGCGAACCAGTACGCGCGCAACCTCGCCTACGGACAGCAGCGACGGCTCGAGATCGCCCGCGCGCTGGCGACCGACCCGAAGCTCCTGCTCCTCGACGAGCCCGCCGCGGGCTTCACGCCGCAGGAGAAGGTCGAGCTGATGGCGCTCGTGCGCAGGATCCTCGAGCGCGGCATCACCGTCTTCCTCATCGAGCACGACATGAAGGTCGTCATGGGCATCTCGGAGCGGATCGTCGTCCTCGACCACGGCGAGAAGATCGCCGAGGGAAGCCCGGACGAGGTGCGCAACGACGTGAAGGTCATCGAAGCCTACCTCGGTAAATCCGCGTGAGCCTTCTCGAGCTGGAAGGAATCGACGCCTTCTACGGCAGGATCCAGGCGCTGCGCGGCGTCACGATCAGGGTCGAAAAGGGCGAGGTCGTGGCGCTCATCGGGTCAAACGGGGCGGGCAAGACGACGACGCTTCGCACCATCTCCGGGCTGATGCACCCGCAGGCGGGCACGGTCACGTTCGACGGCCAGGACATCACCCACACCGGTCCGTCGAAGATCGTCGAGCTCGGCATCTGCCAATCCCCCGAGGGGCGCCGTCTCTTCCCGCGCATGACCGTCGTCGACAACCTGTTCATGGGCGCGTACTCGCGGAATGACAAGCCGGGAATCGCGTCCGATATGGAGCGCGTCTTCAAGCTTTTTCCGCGCCTTCTCGAGCGACGCACGCAGATCGCCGGCACACTGTCCGGCGGTGAGCAGCAGATGCTCGCGATGGGGCGGGCGCTGATGGCGCGGCCGAAGGTGCTCATGCTCGACGAGCCGTCGCTGGGCCTCGCGCCGATCCTCCAGGAGACGATCTTCAGCATCGTGCGCGAGATCAACTCCCAGGGGACGACGGTGATGCTCGTCGAGCAGAACGCGAACAAAGCGCTGGAGGTCGCCAACCGGGGGTACGTGCTCGAGAGCGGGAGCATCGTCCAGACCGGAACCGGGCGCGAATTGCTGGCCTCCGAAGAGGTCCAGAAAGCCTACCTGGGGATGTAAGTACGCGCGTGCGGCTTCGCCGCACGGCGGCGCGGGGAGACGCTAGCGGCCCGGCTGGTAGCTGCTCACGAACAGGTAGATCAGGACCACGGCGAAGGCGCCGTACTCCAGGACCACGTTGCGCGTAAAGCTGTCCTCGACGGTGTGCCGGACGAGACCCCGGTTGATGTACCAGGCGAAGAGGAGCATCACGGCGAAAGTCCCCTCGTTGACGACAAGGTAAAGCGACAGGGCAGTGATGGCCCAGGCGAGGAAGGTCACGACCTGCCCGACGAACAGGGCGAAGATGAACGCCCTTCGCGGCGGGATCGCGGTGCCGTTGATGCGGAAGCTTCGGTACGAAGCGAGGAACGTGATCGTGAAGATCCACAGCAGGCGGAGGATCGGGTTGAACGGCAGCGTGACGATCACGAGGTAGGCACCGGAGAGGACGAGGACCAGGATCGTCTCCTGGAGGACGATGTGGCCGCGCTTCTCCTGGTCGCGCAGGCGCAGGTAGTCGAGCCGGGCGGCGATGATGAAGCCGGCGCCGAACATCGCGGTCAGGACCAGGTACTTCCACAGCTCCGGCACCAGGAGCGAGAGCCCCGCCAGCGTCGTGGCGCCGAGGGCGACCGGGATGTAGTGCTCGATGCGCGGGAACTCCTCGGTGCCGCGCAGGTAGCCCAGCAGCGCCGGGGCCGCGACGATGACCAGGCCGAGCGCTATCGCCCAGACCTGCCCCGGGCCCAGCAGCTCGGACTTGAACCCGAGCGCGATCGCCACGAGCACGACGCCCGCGAAGATCAGGAAGCTGCGGTCACGTTCGGACTTGGCGGCGGAGTCGGCCTGGACGACCTTCTCCACCAGCACCGGTGGGAGCTTCATGAGTCTCGAACCCGGAATTTAAGCACGACCGTATCGGTCCTCGAGGCGGATCACGTCATCTATCTCAGGCGTCGACACCTCGAAGATGTCGGTGTCCTCGAGCGCCGTCAGGCGGTGCCTGGTGCCTGGCGTGATGTGGAGGGTGTCCCCCACCTTCATCCGCCTGGTGGTCAGCACACCATCCTCCCCACCCAGCTCCATCTCGACCGCGCCGCGGACGACGTACTGATACTCGTCCTTGCGCTCGTGGTACTGGAGTGACAGCGCCTCGCCCTTTCTCAGGTGCAGGATCTTGCCCGCGTAGCGGTCCGTGATCGCCCACCGAAGCTCGTAGCCCCAGGGCTTGTCGACCTTGTGGTCCTCGACGCGGCCGAACTCAGGTGGTCGCGTGCTGCCGGATGCCAACGATGTCCTCCAGGGCCTGCAGGCGCGCGTCCACGGCGGCGGCGTCGGCCGCCTCCGAGTAGATGCGGATGAGCGCTTCCGTGCCGCTCGCCCGCAGCAGCACCCAGCTGCCGTCGGCGAGATAGAACTTGAAACCGTCGTCCGACCGAACGCGCTGGACCGCCACGCCGGCGATCTCCCTGGGCTCGTTCTTCTCCAGCGTGTCGAGGATCCGCTTCCGGTCGGACTCGTAAGAGTCGCGCTGGAGGTGGATATCGTGGCGGGCGTACGCGTGCGGCCCGACCCGCTCCTCCAGCTCGGCGAGAATCCTGGAAACCGTCTTGCCGGTCTTGACCATCATGTCGGCGAACAGCAGGCCGACGAGGATCCCATCCCGCTCGGGGATGTGCCCGCGCACGGCGTATCCGCCTGACTCCTCACCGCCGAGGAGCGCGTTCGTCTCCATCATCTTCGGCGCCACGTTCTTGAACCCGACAGGGACCTCGTAAACGCGCTCGCCGAACTCGGCGCCGAGCTTGTCGACCATGGCGGTCATGTTCACGGTCTTCACCACCGGCCCACGCATGCCGCGCGTCTCGAACAGGTACAGCATGAGAAGCGCGAAGACCTGCAGCTGGTTGATGAAGCGACCGGTCTCGTCGATGATGCCGACGCGATCGGCGTCACCATCGGTGCAGATGCACAGGTCCTGGCCGCCGACCTTCATGAACGCGATCGTGGAGTCGATGTTCGGCGGGATCGGCTCCGGGTTGATGCCGCCGAACAGCGGGTTGCGCTGGTTGTGAAGCTCCGTCACCGTTGTCCGGCCGCCGCCGATCTGCTCGGCGATGTAGCCGTAGCCCGACCCGTACATGCACTCGTGGACGATGCGCAGCCCCGCCGCCTTGATCGCCTCGACGTCAACCATGCGCGCGATCTGCGCGTAGTAAGCGGGCCGCGGATCGTATCCGCTGACGAGTGTCCGGATCGCGTTTCGATCCGGCGCCGGCACGTCGTCCAGCGCGTTGATGTTGCGCTCGAGCTCGGCGATGACCTCCGAGGGCACGGCGCTCCCGGTCTCGGTCTTGTACTTGTAGCCGTTGAACTGGTACGGGTTGTGGCTGGCGGTGATGGCGACGGCGCCCGTCGCCTTGCGATCGATGACCGTCCACGACGCAACCTGCGTCGGCGAGGGGCGGTCGAACACGAGCGTCTTGATGCCGTTGGCCGCGAAAACCGCCGCCACGGCCTGGGCGAAATCCTCGGAGGCGAACCTGCAGTCATAGCCGACGATGGCGAGCGGCTCGTTCGACCGCGTCTTCATGTACTGCGCGGTTCCCTGCGCGACTCGGCGCACGTTCCCGAACGTGAAGTCATCGGCGACGATGCCGCGCCATCCGTCGGTGCCGAACTTGATCTGCTGTGCCGGCATCGGGCTAAAGGTATCTGGTCTTGCGGGAGCGCCTCAGCGCCTCGACCACCTTGCGCACGTCCTGCGCGCGGGAGCGCGGAACGACCAGGACGGCGTCGTCGCTGTCGACGATGATCATGTCCTCGAGCCCGATCGCGGCGACGAGCCTCCGGTCGCCGAACACCAGGCTTCCCGTGGTGTCGACCAGCACGGCCTCGCCCTCGACCGAGTTGCCCTTCGCGTCGGCGCGGACCCTGTCCCCCAGCTCGGCCCAGCTGCCGATGTCCGCCCAGTCGAAAGCCCCCGGGACGAGCAGCAGGCGATCGGTCTTCTCCATGACGCTGCGGTCGACCACCTCCACAGGCAGGCGCGAGTAGAGCCTGGCCGCCTCGGCCTCGTCACCGGCCTCGCGCGCCGCCATCACGCTGCGCAGGCCGGCGGCGTGGCGCGGAGCGTGGCGCGCGAGCTCGTCGAGGAAGACGTCGACCCGCCAGGAGAACCAGGCCAGGTTCCAGTAGTAGCCCCCCGCGCGCATGAACCGGCGCGCCGCGGCGGCCGCCGGCTTCTCGATGAAGCGCTTCACG
>CBJLKR010000041.1:0-12978 GCA_966423695.1 uncultured bacterium
CACCTTCTTACCCGTGAGCGCGTCGCGCAGCGGGTTGTAGAACTTGCCCTTGCTCACGCCAGATTCCTGCACCGCCTTCTCCAGCGCCGACTCAATTGGCTCGGGCTCCCATGAAGTCGGCCTCAGCGCGTCGAGCGCCGCGCGCACGCGCGACGCGGTCTCCGGGTCCAGGATGGGAGTTTCGGGATCTCGCGCGAGATAGTCGAGGTAGTCGACCGCCTCACCCAGCTTGCGCAGTCGGGTCTTGAGAGCGGGCGCCGCGCGGTGCAGCGTTTCTCTGTCGACAAGCGGCACGTAGTTCTCGAGCCGGCGCACAAGTTCGTCATCGCTGAGCATGCGGATGTACTCGCCGTTGATCCAGTTGAGCTTGGTCCAGTCGAAACGGGCACCGGCGTGCTGGACGCGTTCGAACGTGAAGGTCCGGAGGAGGTCTTCGAAGTCGAAGATCTCCTGCTCGGTCCCGGGGTTCCAGCCGAGGAGCGCGAGGTAGTTGAGCAGCGCCTCGGGCAGGTAGCCCTGGTCGCGGAACAGGATCAGGTTGGCCTCGGGGTGCTTGCGCTTCGAGAGCTTGCTGCCGTCGGCGGCAAGGATCAGCGGCATGTGCGCGTACGCCTCCGGACGCGCGTAGCCGAGCGCGTCGACGAGCATGAGCTGGTACGGCGTGTTCGAGAGGTGCTCCTCGCCGCGGATGACATGCGTGATCTTCATCAGCGCGTCGTCGACGGGGCTTGCGAACTGGTACGTCGGATAGCCGTCCGACTTGACGATGATGAAGTCGCCGATGAGGTCGCCGTCGAAGCGCATCTCGCCTCGCACCATGTCGCGGAAAGTGATGTCGCCGCCGGGGACCTTGAAGCGCACCGCGAACACCTCGCGATCGTCGGGAGGATTCGCGAGGCACCGACGCGAGTACCTGTAGGCGCGCTTCTCCGCCTGCGCCTGCCGGCGCTCGGCCTCGAGCTCTTCCGCGGTGCAGAAGCAGCGATACGCCTTGCCTTCCCTGATCAGGCGCGCCGCCTCCTCCTTGTAGACGTCGACGCGCTCGGACTGGCGGTAGGGGGCGAAGGGTCCGCCCCTGTCCGGGCCCTCGTCCCACTCGAGGTGCAGCCAGCGCAGGCTCTCGTAGATCAGCGCCTCGTACTCGGGGCGGTTGCGGTCCACGTCCGTGTCGTCGATGCGGAGCACGAACGTGCCGTCGTTCTGGCGCGCGAACAGCAGGTTGTAGAGGGCCGTGCTCGCGGTGCCCAGGTGGGCGAAGCCGGTGGGGCTGGGCGCGATCCTGACGCGAACCGGGGAACCGTCTGGCACGGCCATACCATACGGTCGTGCGGGGAATGCTCGTCTTGAACGGAGGCGACGAGTTCAAGGCCGGCAACGACGAGCAGGACCGCCTGCTCGCCGGCTCCGCCGGCAAAGGCCCGGCGTTCGTCGTCCCGACCGCCGCGGCGCGCCAGGGTCCGGAGCAGGCCGT
Source organism: uncultured bacterium (assembly GCA_966423695.1). GTDB lineage: Bacteria > Chloroflexota > Dormibacteria > Dormibacterales > Dormibacteraceae > 40CM-4-65-16. The sequence continues at coordinate 1,472 of CBJLKR010000041.1, forward strand.
CGCCAACGCAACCTCGTGGTTTCACGGCCTCGGTGTCTCGATGCGTGAGCTGCGGGTGCTCAAGCGAGCGGACGCGAACTCGAAAGAGCTCGCCGCCGAGGCGCGCGCCGGCGGAATGTTCTATCTCGTCGGCGGCGACCCAGGGCTGGTCGCGCAGGTTCTGCGCGAGTCGCGGGTCTGGAGCGCGATGGTCGACGCCTGGGAAGACGGCGCGGCGCTGGCCGGCTCTTCCGCGGGCGCGATGGCGCTGTGCAGCCACACCCTCATCCGCGCCACCTGGCCCGACCGTACGAACCGCCGCCCGGCTGACGCGCTCGGCCTGGTCCCTGACATCGCCGTGCTCCCGCACTACGACACGTTCGGCCACCGCTGGGTCGAGTCCGCGCGTCGCGAGCTGCCCGGCGCCATCCTGCTCGGCATCGACGAGCGCAGCGCTGCGGTCTGGCGTGATGGCTCGTGGAGCGCCGCCGGGCCCGGCCGTGTGACGGTGATCGCAGCCAGCGAAAGCAGGACCTACGCGAGCGGTCAGACGGTGGCCGGGCTGCCGGCGCCCGCCCGTATGCTTCGGCCGAAGCAGTGATCAGCCCGCGGCGAACCCCGAAGCTCGTCCACTCCGGCTTCGTCGAACTGGGCGCGCTGCGCGTGCACCACATGCACGGTGGGCGCGGGTCCGCGGTTCTGTTCGTGCACGGCCTCGGCTCGTCGGGGTACATGGAGTGGCGGCACAACCTCGAGCCGACGGCCGTCCGTCATCGCGTGTTCGCACCCGACCTGCCGGGCTACGGCCGCACCGACAAACCTCGTGCCCGCTACACGGTGCCGTACTTCGCTCGCTTCGTCCAGCGCTACATGGACGACCGCGGGCTGCGCTCGGCCGCCGTCGTCGGAGCGTCCCTCGGCGGCCGCGTCGCGCTCGAGGTCGCGCTCGAGGAGCCGAGGCTCGTGCGCAAGCTGGTGCTGGTGAACACGCTCGGCCTCGGCCGGCCGCAGGTGAAGGCCACGCAGATGGCGTACGGGCTGGTCAGCCTGCCGCGCGTCGGCGAGGCGGTGATGAAGGCGGCGCGCGGCGCTTTGCGGTGGGCGCCGCCCAACGTCATCCGCCGCGTCGCGGCGCGGTACTCGGGCCAGAGCGCCGACGTCGAGCGGACGATGGACGACGCGTACATCGCCGACCTCCGCGAGATGTACGAGACGGAGGAGTTTCACAGCGCGTACCTGTCGACGGTGCGCGCGCTCATCCGCCCGCAGGCGCTGCTGGGCGGGCATCACGACGTGACCAAGCGACTGAACGAGCTGAAGATCCCGGTGCAGCTCATCTGGGGCGCTGACGATCCGCTTTTCCCACTCGCACACGCCGAGCGTGCCGCCTCCTTGATCGATCGCTGCGACCTGACGGTGATCAACGGCGCGGGGCACACGCCCCAGGCCGAGAGGTCCGAGGAGTTCAACCGCGTCCTCTACAAGTTCCTCAACGCCTGAAAACCCGCCCGACCGGACGCGCTACCGCAGCCCGGAGTACCGGGAGCTCGTCGCCGGTCCGTCAGACCCGCTCGTCCACGCGTCACCCATGGACCCGCCGCGCTTCTACCTGTTCATCCGCCGTCTCCTGGGCTGGATCGTCACGCACCTCTTCCGGGTCAGCGTGACCGGCCTGGAGAACATCCCCGCGCCGCCGTACATCATCGCGGCCAATCACCGCGCCTGGTTCGACCCGGCGTTCATCATTCCTTTCTTTCCAGAGCGGCCGCTGATCTACACGATGGCGAAGCGCGAGACCGTGTTCGACAGCGCCTGGAAGCGCAAGCTGCTCCCGCTGATCGGCGTGTTCCCGATCTCGCCGAACAAGGGGCAGCTCGACGAGCAGGGCTTGCGCACGGTGTACCAGGTGCTCGAGCGCGGAGGCGTGATGCTGATGTTCCCGGAGGGTCGTTACTCGCGCGGGCGCGCGCTGCGTCCGCTTCGCGAGGGCATAGGCCACTTCGCCCTCCAGGCCGGCGTGCCCGTGTGCCCTGTCGCCGTGACCGGCACGGACTCGCTGCGACCGTTCCGGAGGATCGAGGTCTCCATCGGTCCGCCCGTCCGGCCCGACCTCCCGGCGTGGTGGGAGCTGTCCCGCCGCGTCACCGGCATGGTCGACCGCGTCCGCACGGCGATCACAACGGCTCTGACCGCGCGACAGCGGAGATAGAATCGCTCGGTTTTGCACCTGGTCATCGGTGCGGGGGAGTTCCTGGGCTCGCACGTCACGCGTGCGCTGGCGGCGGAGGTCCCGGTCATCGAGCTCAACTCCGACGCCGACGACGAGACGCTGGGCGACGCGGTCGCGGGCGTGGAGGTCGTCGTGCTGTGCGCGGAGACAGTCTCGCCCGCGCGCCGGCTTCGCTACCGGCGCCAGCCGCCGGCGGTCATGCAGCGGGTCCTCAGCGCGGCCCAGCGGGCGAGGGTGCGCCGCATCGTCCACGTCTCGACCTTCGACGTGTACGGGTCGAGCCACCTGTCGCGGATCGACGAGCGGTCGGAGCTGAAGCCGGTTCACCAGTACGAGCGCATCAAGCTCTTCGAGGAGGAGTGGCTGCTGGCGAACGCCGGCGACGTCGAGGTCGTCATCTTGCGGCCGGCCAGGGTGTTCGGCGACGGCGACGACTGGATCCTTCCCCGCCTGCTGGCGAGGGCGGTGCGCGGGCGTCTGTGGCTGCCGGGCGGCGGTCGGGCCGCGCAGACGTTCGTCGCGGCGGCCGACGTCGGCCGAGCCTGCCTTGCCGCCTCCGACCGCGGCCGGCCCGGCCACCGCTACCTGGTGGGCGGGTTCGACTCGACGTGGCGCGAGTTCGTCGTCTCGGCCGCCCGCGCCGCCGGGTTCGCCGCCGAGATCTCCTCGATCCCCTACGACATCGCCTACGTGCGCGCCCTGGCGACCGAGACCGTCACCGCCCAGGGCTCGATTCCGTGGCCCGGCGTGCTCGCCCTCGACGTGCTCGGCAGGCCGCATCAGTGCGACGACTCGGTGTCGCGGCGCCGGCTCACGTGGTCGCCGTCCGTCGGCAGCTTCGAGCAGGAGATGCCGGCGATGCGCCAGTGGGTCACGCGCCTGCCTGCGGTCGCCGAGGCGCTCGCCGAGGCGCCTGGCGCTCAGGCCGTCACTTCACCGCCAGGCAGGTGATCGTCTTGAAGACGCCGTCGATCTTCTGGATCTTGTCGACGATGAGCGAGCCGATGGAGTTCACGTCGGGGGCTTCGCACACGGCGATGACGTCGTACTCACCGGTGATGGCGTCGGCGGCCGAGATGCCTGAGACCCCCTCCATCTTCTTGGCGACTTCCAGGGCGCGCCCCGGTGACGCGTTGATGAGCACGTAGGCCTTCATCGCCTAACCCCCAGTCAATTCGGGACGGAACTCGCTCAATCTACTTTGTCTTGCGGCGTTTGTCCGCGAGGTGCTGCGCCAGCTTCTTCAGCCCGGGGTTGACGGACACCACCTTCGGTCCCCGGCGCTTGCGGTCGCGCGCCTTGGTCCGGGCGTCCTCGCGTGGCGCGACGCGGTCGAGCTCGTCGCTCACGACAGGGCGGGCGGCGGCGGCGCGTAGGCGTAGGCCGGCGCCGGCGGGTAATCGAGGTCGAGGCGCCGGAACGCGAGAGTCCAGTAGGTCGCACCCTGGGCGGCGATGAATCCGTTGACGACCAGCACCAGGGGCAGCACGAGGACGACGCCGAGGATGACCAGCGGCACGACGGCCGCGGAGCTCGCCGCGGTGAGGGCAAGCCCGATGAGGAAGAGAGGGATCAGGACGACGGCGACCACACACGCCGCGCCGATCGCCAGCACGATCGAGACGCCGATGGATACCAGCCACACGAGCAGCGCGCGCCCGAGGCGTGTCCGCAGGAGGCGGTGGGCGCGGACCAGCGAGCTGCGCGCGCCCAGCTGCTCGAGCACGAGGGCCCGCGACCCGAGGCGGTCGAGGAGGAAGAGATAGATGAGGTAGGGCACCCCGACGACCAACAGCAGCAGGCCCGCCAGCAGCAGCGGGACGACCAGGGCGGCGCTCGATGTGACGACCGCGAAGAGGATGCCGGCGGTGAACGCGACGAAGAGCAGGAACAGGGGCAGGCCGATCGCGACGAGCAGCAGGCGGAAGCGCACGACCGTCCACATCAGCGATACGCCGACGCGCCAGGCGATCCCGAGGCCGAAAGGCCGCTCAGCGTCGTGCTCGGCCGCCGCGCGCACGGTTGCGCCCTCGCACACGGCGGCCAGGAGGAAGAAGCCGGCGACGATGACGAGGCTGAGGAGGACGAGGACTGCCAGGAGTCCGGCGTTCGACGCGATGAAGGCGCTGATCTGATCCGCAATGTGGCTGTAGTCGACCTGGCCGTGAATGGTGGTCGAGCCCCCGACCGTGCCGGGCCCACTAACCGTGCCCGCCGGCGGACGGGAGGTTCCCTGCGAGTAGTTGAAGCTGGTGCCTCCGCCTTCACCCGAGAAGAGGGCGATGAGCCACAGGTACTTGCGATCCCAGGCGATGCGGAACGAGCGGGTGACGATGTCCCAGTACGGCATGGCTCAGAAGTTCGCGGGCACGATCGCACGCTTGTGGATGCCCGACCCTACAAGAGTGTCGCCCTCGCGGCATTCGACTTCGAAGTGGAGCTTGTTTCCCTTGACCTCTCGCAGCCGCGTAGTGACGACGATCGTGTGCCCGGGCGCGGTCGGGGCGAGGTGCCGCACATGGATCTCGTAGCCGACGGTTGTGCGACCCGCCGGCAGAAGGCGTTCTACCGAGCGATGGCTCGTGATCTCCATCAGCCCGACCATCGCCGGCGTGGAAAAGGTGCCGTTGCCGCCGACGTGGTGAGTCAGCAGCTCGCCTTCGACGACGCGTTCGAGCCGTCCTTCGATGCCCGGCTGAACGCCCTCGACCGTGTCCATTGGATAGATTGTCCTCAATGACTGTCCCACCGGTGAGGAAGGCGATCTTCCCCGCGGCCGGTCTCGGCACTCGCTTTTTGCCTGTCACCAAGGCGCAGCCCAAGGAGATGCTGCCGCTCGTCGACAAGCCGACGATCCAGTACGGCGTCGAGGAGGCGATCGCGAGCGGGATCGAGCAGGTGATCATGGTCACCGGCGGCGGCAAGCGCGCGATCGTCGACCACTTCGACCGCTCCCTCGAGCTGGAGCACTACCTCGAAGAGCGCGGCAAGAGCGACCTGCTGCACATCCTGAGCGAGGTCGACGACCTGACCAACCAGGTCGTGATCACCTACGTGCAGCAGAAGGAGCCGCTCGGCCTCGGCCACGCGGTGTGGACGGCGCGCCTCCTAGTCGAAGGCGAAGCCTGCGCCGTCCTGCTCGCCGACGACGTGATCCTTTGCGAGCGCCGCCCGGTGCTCAGGCAGCTGATGGACGCTCACGCCAAGACGGGGGCGACGGTGCTGGCGGTGCGCCGCGTGCCGAAGAACGAGGTCGGCCGGTTTGGCATCATCGCCACAGGCGGGTCGAAGGGCGGGATCCACGAGGTCGAGGACATCGTGGAAAAGCCCTCTCCGTCGGAGGCGCCGTCCGACCTGGCCGCGCTGGGTCGCTACATCCTGCTGCCGGCGGTGCTCGCGGAGCTCGACCGCGCCGAACCCGGCGCCGGCAACGAGATCCAGCTGGTCGACGCGATCAAGCGGACGATCGGCCACCATCCGGTCGTCGGAGTCGAGTTCGAAGGCGACTACTACGACACCGGCACGGTGCCTGGGTACCTGAGGGCGAATCTCATGCTGGCGATGAAGCGCGAGGGCCTCCGCGAGGAGCTCGCGCCCCTCCTTCGAGAGCTCCTCGAGGCGGACCCGGACGGCGGCCGAGCTCCCGTTAAACGGGGCCTATAATCATTAGACGCTCAATGAGCCGATCCCCCGCACGCGTGATTTACCTATGGCTGTTTCAGGACGAAGAAGGTTCGACGACGACAAGGTTGTTCGGTATGAGACCGCGGAGAAGGACTTCGAGGTCGAAGTCTCGCGCACCCTCAACAAATGGTGCGTCACCGTCTACCAGCAGCCGGACCGCCAGATCCTGGTTCAAGACTTCTTCCCGGAGCGCTGGAAGGCGCTCGCGCGGGCCCAGGACTTCATCCGGCTCCTGAACCAGCGCAAGAAGAAGGAAGAGGAAGGGCTCGGCTCGTCTGACGACGACTTCTAGCCGTCTGTAGAATTTCGCCTTCGTGGACTGGGCGGTGCTGCGTCGGGAGTGGGGTGCGGTCACATTCGTGCTGACCGTGGTCGCGGGGATGATCGTCGTCCCGCTCGCGCTCTACTTCGCCAACGTCGGCCCCGCCGCGGTGACGACGCCCAACATCACCACGTCCAGCGCCGCCAGGGCGAGCAGCGTGGCGAGCCCGACGCCGTCGCCGTCGCCATCGCCGTCGGCATCGGCGAGCGCGTCGCCCTCCGCGTCGCCCTCTAAGTAGTCCTCAGGACGCGAAGCCCCAAAGCAGGCGCTCGCCGTTCGGGCGGACGATCTCGTCGAGCGGAAGAGCGAACTCGGCGACAGCCTGCCGGTCCGCGCTGACGCGCATCTCGATCCGGTCCGAGAGCTTGACGTGCGCGACGGCCGCGCAGTCGTGAAGGAAGGTGAACACGACGGGCCGGACGAGGTTGAGGACGTAGTCGGCGATGCGGGCGCCGTCGGCCACGGTGCGTCCGCCGACGCTGCGGTCGTGAAAGGCGAGGATCGCGACGCCGTCGCCGAGCACGACCGGGCTCGTCCACGAGTACGAACCAGCGGCCGCGTCGCTCAACGCCTGCAGCACCTCGGCCAGCTTCTCGATGCGCGGGGCGGCTCCTTCGAACAACAGGGGCACATCTCGCTGGGGCTCGTTGAAGACCTGGGCGCGGTACTGCGCGGTGAAGCCGACGTCAGGCACGCCGGCGAACGGCGCGGGTACCTTGATCGACATCTCGCCAAGACTTCGGGGCCCCCGCGAATTCAAGGCGTAGCCTCAGAATTCGTGGGGCTTTGCGGGGTGGGACGCATGCTGGGACGCGACTCTTCCATGCCGTATTAACGCATGGCCGGCATGGCTAAGTCTCCTACGGACGTATGAACGAACCTCAAAAACCGCTCTCCGGAATTCGCGTCCTCGACCTGACGCGCCTTCTGCCGGGCGCGTTCTGCACCCAGCTGCTGGTCGACATGGGCGCCGACGTGATCAAGGTCGAGGAGCCGGGGAGCGGCGATTACATGCGCTGGACGCCGCCGCTGGTCGACGGCCAGAGCGCGCTGTTCGTCGCCCTGAACCGCAACAAGCGCAGCGTGGCTCTCGACCTGAAGACGGATGACGGCCGCCAGACGCTGCTGCGGCTGGTCGAGACCGCGCATGTTCTGGTCGAGGGGAACAGGCCCGGCGTCATGCAGCGCCTGGACCTCGGCTGGGAGGTGCTGCATGCGCGCAACCCTCGCCTGGTCATGTGCTCGATCACCGGGTACGGCCAGACCGGACCGTTCGCGCAGCGCGCCGGCCACGACCTGAACTACTCGGCGATCGCAGGCGTGCTCGGTCTAAACGGCGAGCGCGGCGGGCCGCCGGTGCCGCTTTCGGTGCAGGTCGCCGACATCGGCGGCGGCGGGCTGCAGCCGGCGGTGGCGATCCTTGGCGCGCTGGTCGCGGTCGAGCGCGGCGGCGAAGGCCGGCACCTCGACATCGCGATGACGGACGGCGCCGCGACCTGGCTCGCGCTCGCCTTCGCCGCGCGCGCCGCCGGCGAGGAGGTCGCCCGTGGCGAGCAGCGGCTCGCAGGTCGCTACCCGTGCTACCGCGTGTACGCGTGCAAGGACGGCGGCTACTACAGCGTGGCCGCGCTCGAGGCCAAGTTCTGGGTCGCGCTTTGCGCGGCGCTCGAGCGGCCGGACCTCGTCGAACAGCAGTACTCCGAAGAGGGGTCGGTGCAGGCGGTCGTCGCCGGCGTGTTCCGGACCCGCACGCGCGCGGAGTGGGAGAAGACGCTCGCGACGGTCGACGCGTGTTGCGAACCGGTGCTGGATCTCGACGAGGTGCCATCGCATCCGCAGCTGCTCGCGCGCGGCCTGTTCGAGCGCATGCGCGAGGGCCGCGCGCCCGCGCTCGGAGAGCACACCGACGAGGTGCTCAGAGAGCTCGGAGGCTAGCCCAGACCTCCTCGACCTGCCGCCGTGTCTCGGCGGTTGAGCCCTCGTTGTCGATGACGTAGTCGGCGAGCGGCTTCTTCGCGTCGATCGGCATCTGCGACGCGAGCATTCCGTCCGCGCGCCCGCGCGGCACGCCGCGTGCCACCAGCCGCGCGACCTGCGTGTCCGGGCGTGCGTAGACGAGGACCGTCTTCGAGAACAGGCCCTGCAGGTTGTTCTCGAACAGGAGGGGCACGTCCTGGACGACGATCTCCGCTCCGGCCTCGAAGGCCGCGACCGTGCGCTCGGCCATCAGGTCGCGGACGCGAGGGTGGACGATCGCGTTCAGCCGCCGCCGCGCGCCGGCGTCCTTGAAGACGAGGTCGCCGAGCCTCGCGCGGTCGATCCGTCCGTCGCGGACGTAGTCGTCGCCGAACGCCTCGACGACCTCGCGGAAACCCGGGGTGCCAGGCTCGTACACCGCGTGCGTCGCCTCGTCGGCGTCGACGATCGCGGCGCCCATCTCGCGCAGCATCTGCGCGACCGTCGTCTTCCCGGACCCCACGCCGCCGGTCAGCCCGATCAGTTTCAATTGGACGGGATGGGTGCCGAGGAGAAGTTCGACGCCGTCGTCGTGGGCGCGGGTCCGGCGGGTACGGCCGCGGCGATCACGATGGCGAAGGCGGGGCTACAGGTCGCGCTGCTCGAGCGCGGCGCGAAGGCGGGCTCGAAGAACGTCATGGGCGGCATCCTCTACAACCACTACCTCGAGCAGATCGTAGGCGAGGACTGGAAGCAGGCCCCGCTCGAGCGACCGATCATCGAGGAGCGGCGGTGGCTGATGACGGCCGACGCCGCCCTCGGCCTGGACTACAAGAACCTGCGCAACCGGGAGCACCCTCACTCCTACTCCGTGCTCCGCGCGCGGTTCGACGCATGGTTTGCCGAGCAGGCGGAGAAGGCCGGCGCGTTCGTCGTCCCCGAGACGGTGGTCGACCGCCTGCTCGTGAAGAACGACCGCGTCGTCGGTGTCAGCACCGGTCGCGGTGACGACCTCCTGGCGGAGGTGACGATCGTGTGCGAGGGCATCGGCCTCGGCACAGGGTTGCTCGAACGGACGAAGATCGGCGGCCGCCCGCTGCGCCGGAAGCTGCGTCCCGACGAGGTGGCGATGGCGGTCAAGGAGATCATGAAGCTCGACTCCGGGCTCATCGAGGAGCGCTTCAACTGCGAGCCGGGCGAGGGATGCACCATCGAGTGCTTCGGCGACTCGACGATGGGCATGTCGGGCTTCATGTTCATCTACACCAACAAGGACACGCTCTCGGTGGGTGGGGGCGCGCTGCTGAGCGAGTTCAACAAGACGCTGCGCACCCCGAACGACGTGATGGAGCACTTCAAGCAGCACCCGGCGGTCAAGCCGCTGCTGCGCGGCGCTGAGACGGTCGAGTACCTGGCGCATCTCATCCCCGAGGGCGGCTATCGCGGCATCCCCAAGGTGTACGGGCCGGGCTATCTGATCTGCGGCGATGCCGCCATGCTGTCGAATCCCGTCCATCGGGAAGGTTCGAACCTGGCGATGGAGTCAGGACGCCTCGCGGGCGAGACGGTGATCCACGCCAAGGAGGCCGGCGATTTCTCCGACCGCCGGCTCGCCGAGTACCGGGGCAAGCTGGACCACTCGTGGATCATGGCCGACATGAGGAAGTACGACAAAGCGGTGCCGCTGCTGGAGCACAACCCGCAGATGTTGACCAAGTACCCCTCGGTCGCCGACCGCGCGCTGGACGAGTTCTTCCGCGTCGACGGGACGTCGAAGTGGGACAAGCAGAAGCGGATCCTGCGGATGCTGCGCAAGGAGGGGATGTTCCGGATGGGATGGGACACCTTCAAGGCCGTCTGGGCGATGAAATGACGGGCGCGCTCCAGCGGACCGCCGACGGGGTCGCCTTCGAGGATGGCGTCACGCGCCTGCGGGACGGGCGCGAGATGGCGTGGCGCTGGTGGGGCGAGCCCGGTACGAGACCGGTGCTGCGCATCCAGGGCACGCCGGCGTCGCGCCTGTACCGCAACCCCGATTCGAGCGTCCAGCGCGAGCTCGGCGTGCGCTACCTGATGATCGACCGGCCCGGGTACGGCGGCTCGACGCGCAAGCCGGGCCGCGGCATCGCCGACGTCGCGGGCGATCTCGCCGAGGTCGTGCGTGCTCATGGCATCGACCGCATTCCTGCCATGGGCACGAGTGGCGGAGGTCCCCACGTGCTCGCGCTGGCGGCCAGGCATCCGGACCTGGTCGCCGCCGCCACGGTCGTGGTGGGCGGCACGCCGCTGGAGCCGGACGAGATCCAGCAGCTCGTGGGCGTCAACGCCGCCGGGTACGCCGCCGCCGAGCAGGGCTGGCGGGAGCTGCACGAGCTGCTCGTCCAGGTCCGCGAGCGGCTGCTCGGATCGGAGGGCATGGCTGGCGTGCTGAAGGACGCCCCGGAATCCGATCGCGCCCTGATGGCGAACCCGGCGTGGGAGCGCATCGAGCGCGAGAACCTCGCCGAGACGCTCAGGCAGGGCGCCGAAGGGTGGACCGACGAGTCGTTCGCGATGCACGGCGCATGGGACTTCGACCCGGCGACGATCAAGACGTCGGTCACGTGGTGGCACGCCGCCGGCGACAAGAACGCCCCGCTGTCGGCCGCCCGGCGCGTGGCGGCGCAGATCCCCAACGTCGACCTGCGGGTGTGGCACGACGAGGGCCACTTCGCGTCGCTCACGCACGACAGGGAGATCGTGGCGGAGCTGCTCGGCCGAGCCGGCTGACGGTCGCGCGGGCCGCGCGGCGAGGCGGGCTGCGCCGCGGCGGTCCTTTTGGATACAAACGACCCGGTCCAGGGCCGTCCGCGCGTCCGTTTGGATACAAACGGCCCGGTCCATGGCCCTCCGCGCGTCCGTTTGGATACAAACGGCCCGCTGCATGAGCCGCGGCGCGTCCGTTTGGATACAAACGGCCCGGTCCACGAGCCGCGGCGTCCGCGCGCTACTTCGAGACGTTCACCGCGATGTTGTGGTACCCGGTCGCACCGCTCGGGTAGCTCGGCGCGCCCCGCGCGTCCTGCAGCCCGCCCATGCCATCGGTCGCGCGCACGACGAGGCGGTAGGCGCCCTCGGACCTGGGCGTCCAGGTCGCGCGCCACACCACCCAGGTGAGGTTGGACAGCGGCGGGTCGAAGTCGGCCGCGGTCCACGACGCCGCGCCGTCGGTCGAGTACTCGACCTTGGATATGCCGCGCGTGCCGGCGAACGCGACCCCGCCGAGGTCGATCGCTCCGACCTTGAAGATGTCGCCGTCGCGCGGGATGTCGAAGCGCGCGGTCGTCTTGACGACGG
>CBJLKR010000042.1:0-12946 GCA_966423695.1 uncultured bacterium
GGTGATCCGGATCCAGCCCGCGATCGGGTCACGATCGTAAGGGTGGACGAGGCTCGTGCGCTCGCGCAGGTCCTTCGCAACTTCCGCGGCCGGACGCGGCGGCCTGCAGAAGACGAAGTTCGTGGCCGACGGAACCACCTCGAAACCGAGTCCCTCCAGCGCCGACGACAGCTCGCCGCGGTTGCGCACGACCTCGTCGACCAGCGCGCGGTGGTGGGCCTCGTCCTCGATCGCCGCGGCGGCCGCGACGATGGCCAGGCGGTCGACGTTGTACGAGTCCTTGACCGCGTCGAGCGCCTCGATGAGCTCCGGCGCGCCCAGCGCGAACCCGATGCGCATCCCCGCCAGCGCGTACGACTTCGAGAACGTGCGCAGGACGAGCATGTTGTCGTGCCGCTGCAGCAGCTCCACGCACGAGCGCGGCGCGAAGTCGACGTAAGCCTCGTCGACGGCGACCACGCCGTTGGAGGCAGCCACCACGGTCTCGACGGCGGCCGTATCGAACAGAGCCCCCGTCGGCGAGTTCGGGTTGACGATGAACTTCAGCGGCGAGGGATCCGCGGCAAGGCTCGGCGGCAGCTCTGACGGCTGCTCCGTCGGATGCGTTGACGCCCGCGCCTCGTGGAGGCGGCAGAGCGGCTCGAAGAGCGGATAGGTCGGCGTCGGGAAGGCCACCGTGTCGCCGGCGCCGGCGAACGCGCTGAAACACATATCGATGAGCTCGTCGCCGCCGTTGCCGACCGCGACGTGGGACGGATCGACGCCCAACCTGCGGGCGATCGCCTCGCGCGCGGGGGCGGCCGTCGGGCTCGGGTAGAGGCGCAGCGAACCGTCGACGGCCGCGCGGATCGCCTCGAGGACCTTCGGCGAAGGCGGCAGCGGCGACTCGTTGGTGTTGAGCTTCACCCAGCCGGCGCCGTCAGGCGGCTGCTCGCCCGGGACGTAGGGCTGGAAGCCGGAAAGCCCCCGCCTTACGAGGCTTTTCGGCATTCCAGTAGAAAAGTCTCCAGCGCGAGGCGCGGCGACACGTTCTGCTCCAGGTAGCCGAGCGTGTCGTAGGAGAGCTCGAGCAGGCGCGCCCACCGCCCCTGCTCGCGCCCGGTGCTTGCGAGCATCCGCCGGCGCAGCTCCAGCTGCCAGCTCGCCATCGCGAACAGCGCCGGATCCTCTTCGTCGCCCTCGCTTCGGCGCCACCCCATCTGGGCGGAGTCGAGCTGCGCGGCCACGTGGAGGGGCACATCCGCGGGCGCGCCGAAGACCTCTTCGAGCCGCCGAGTCCACGAGTGGTGGAGCTCGATCACGCCCTCGTCGTTCGCCCGCCGCACAGCCCAGCCCGGACGTCCGCCGGACAGCTCCGCCAGCAGCTTCGCCCGCCTCGTGTCGACGCCGTGGGTGACGAGCAGCCTCTCGATCTCAGGCGAGGCCACAGGGTGGAAGAACACGCGCTGGCACCGCGACGCGACCGTCGGCAGGACGACGAACGGATTGAGGCTGGGCGTCGTGAGCACGATCACGCGCTGGGGATGTGGCTCCTCCAGGGTCTTCAGCAGCACGCCCTGCGATTCGTCCCGGAGCCGGCCGATGTTGACGACGATCGCCACCCGGTAACCCGCGACCGCCGGCTTGAGGTTGAGGAAGTGCTGCAGCGTCAGCTCGTGGAACTCCGGCGGCTTCTCGGGGATCAGCCTCATCTCGTTGATGTGCAGAAGCTTCTGGCGGTCGTCCTCCCAGTAGTCGGGGTGGCGCGCCAGCGGCGCCTCGGGGAGTAGGGCCGAGGCGAGCGCCCGCGCCGCCGTCGACTTGCCGAGCCCCGACTCACCGACGAAGAGATATGCGTGCGCGAGCCGGCCGGTCTCCAGCTGCGCGCGCAGCTGACGCAGCGCCAGGGCGTGCCCGACGACGGCTTCGAATGGGTCTGCCTTGACGGTCAACGAGCTTGCGGGTTGGGCGCCGGCCGGCGCGGGTTGGTGCCTTTCTCCGCTTTCTCGGCGTTCTCGCGCTCGAGCTGGAGGCGCTGCGCCCGCCCCTGGAGCCAGACCTCGCGGATGCGCTGCAGCGCCGTGATGTTGGTCACGATCGCCAGCAGGAAGACGATGACGTAGAGGACGTAGCCACCGAACAGCAGGCCGATGAGAGTGGCGACGACGCGCTCGGGCCGCTGGAAGAGGCCGGACTTGCACGCGAAGCCGAGGCTCTGCGCCCGGGCGCGCACATAGCTGACCAGGAATGACCCCGCCAGGGCGGCGAGCGTGGCCAGAATCAGCCACTCCTGGAGCGGCGGGTTGATGGTCACGAAATACGCCGCCAGGCCGAGATAGACGGCGCCCTCGGAGTAGCGGTCGAGGGTGGAGTCCAGGAATGCACCGTACGGATAGGCGGCGTTGGTCGAGCGCGCCAGCGCGCCGTCGAGGATATCGCACAGGCCGGCGAAGATCAGGACGACGCCCGCCCAGCGCAGCTGGCCGAAGGCGATGAGCCCGGAGGCGAAGAAAGTGAGCACGACGCCGACGACCGTCACCTGGTTCGGCGTCAGCGGCGCGCGCCCGAGCGCCGAGATCAGCGCCTCCGCGTGGCGGCGGACCCAAGCCTCAAACCGCGTGGTGAACACTGCTCACCTCCATCGCCCGGGCGGGCCGGCGGGCCACCGCCCTGCGCGCCTCGTGATACACGTCGACGACCTCGGAGGCGACCGCCGGCCACGAATAGCGGCGCGCCTTCTCGACCGCGTACCCGCCGAGCCGTCGCCGCAGATCCGGATCACGCGCCAGCACGACCAGGGACGCGGCCAGCTCGCGCCAGCTCTTGGCCGGCACGGTGACGCTGTCGCGTCCAGGCTCGAGAACCGACATGTAGCCTGGCACCTCGGTGGCGACCACGGGCAGGCCCGACGCCAGCGCCTCGAGCAGCACGATGCCGAAGCTCTCGGCGCCCGTCGCCGGGGCGCAGAAGATGTCGGCGCTCGCGTAGTAGCGCGGCTTCACGGTGTCGGGGACGAAGCCGGCGAGGATGACGTTCGGCAGGTGGTGGCGAGAGACATAGGACTCGAGCTTGCCGCGCAGCGGACCGTCGCCGACGATGATCAGCCGCGTTTGCGGCAGCCGCGCACTCATCGACCGGTAGGCGCGCAGCAGGTCGCCGAGTCCCTTGCGCTTCTCCAGCCGGCCGACGAAGAGGATGTTCACGTTGTCGTCGCGCAGGTGGCGGATGGGCGCGTGTCCCGGCTTGTACACGTCGACGTCGATGCCGTTGGGGATCACTCGCATCGGGTACTCGGGGAAGTAGCGGGTGACGAAGTCGCGCGCCGGCTCGCTGACCGCGATGGCGCGGTGCAGCTGCGCGAGGTAGGGCTGCAGCAGCGGGCGCCCGTAGTAGTAGCCGACGTTGGAGCGAGCGAACGCGTGGAACGTGCCCACGTTCGCCGTCGTCGACATGCGCAGCATCGTCATGGGCAGCGCCGGCATGAGCGGCTCGTGGAAGTGAAGAACGTCGAAGCGCTCCTCGGCGATGATCGCCGCCACCCTGTCGGCCAGGTGGAAGCTGAGCGTGATCCGCGCCACCGAGTCGTTGGCCGGGATCGCGATCGGCGTGCCGATGCGGTAGAACCGCGCCGCCTCGACGCCGACGTCGGAGCGGCTCGAGGGCCCGAAGATCCGCGTCTCGTGCCCGAGCTTCTGCAGCTCCACGGCCAGGTGACGTACGTGGTCGTTGACGCCCCCCGCGGTGGCGAAGTCGTACGGAGAGACGAGTCCTACCTTCACCTTGACGAACCTGTCCTGCAGGCCGGGGGGATCCTGATCCCGCTCCGCTTTCTCACGGGCCGCCCTGCCAGATCCGATGCGGCACGTGCCACTGCTCGGGGTGAGCGCGGATGAACCCCTCCATGCGCCGCAGGACCTGCTCGGTGGCCTTCACCTGGTCGGCGCGCGCGTCCCCCGTCGGGGTCGCGTAGATGAGCGGAGTCCCCTGCGCCTCGTACGTATCGTCCGGCAGCCGGTAGACGCACACCGGAAAGAGCGGCGTGCCCAGGCGCAGGGCGATCGCCGCCGGACCCAGCGGGATGGGCGCCGGCCGGCCGAAGAACGGCATCATGTGCCCGGTCCCGGTGATGTCGCGGTCGATCGCGGTGATCACCATCTCCTGCTCGCGCAGCGCCTCGAGCACCTTGCGGATGCCGCCGTGGTCGAGGGTCAGGACGCTGATGCCGAGCCTCGCCCGCGTGTCCCGATACCACTCGAACAGGGCGCGCGGCTCGAGCTCCTCGGCAAAGAAGCTCACCGGCGCAAGCGTCGCCGACCAGATGGCCGCGCACACCTCGTAGGAGCCCATGTGGCACGACACGACCAGCACTCCCTTGCCGAGCGACCGCGCCTCGTCGAGGTACTCCCACCCGTGGACCTTCAGCCACGGCCGCATCGGCTCGACGCGCGCGCGGGGCAGCTGCATGAGGTCGGCGTACGCCTTCGCGTGGTTGCGGAAGTTGAGCCAGGACACGCGGCGCAGCTGCGCCTGGTCGGTCGCCAGCTCGGGGCACGCGATCTTGAGGTTGTACTCGAGCCGCGGCCGGGCCAGCGGCGAGAACCACCACGCGAAGCGCGCCGCGAGCACCGCCAGCGCGTACGCCCACGGCCGCGGCAGGCGCTCGACCACGGACTGGACGACCTTGAAGCCTCGCCAAGTCCACTCGCCCATCCATCAGCGGCCGAGCATCGGCCGAAACGCGTACCACTGGTCAGGTCGCTCCTTGATGAATTCTTCGAACCGATCGACCACGCGCTGCATCAGCGATTCCTTCGTCTCGCCGGCCTCGACGGGCAGCGCCGGGTCCAGGTGGACGTGATACCGGCCGGGACCGACGGCGTACTGGCAGGCCGGGATGAGCGCGGCGCCGGTCTTAAGCGCGAAGGCCGCCGGTCCGCCCGGCACGATCGCGGGCCGGCCGAAGAAGCGGACGGAGACCCCTGGCCCCTGCTCCAGGTCGCACAGCAGCGCCACGACGCGGTTGGCGCGCAGCGCCTCGTTGATCCCACGCACCGCCGAGCGCCCGAGCTTGATGACCTCGAGGCCGAATTTCTGGCGGGTTTTCACGACGGCGCCGTCGAGGCTGCCGGGAAATCGCTCGGCGACGGCGGAGATGCGGTAACCGAGCGCGCCGGCGTAGGACCCGGCCATATCCCAGGAGCCCATGTGGGGCACGGCCATGATCGTGCCGCGCCCGCGCGCCACCGCCGCATCGAGGTGCTCGAGCCCGTCGAACGACATGCGGTCGACGAGATCGATGCAGGAGATGCCGCCGAGGACGAGGAAGTCCATCAGCATGCGGCCGTAGTTCTGGAAGGCGCGCCGGGCGACGCGCGCGACCTCGGGGTCGCCTCGCTCCCGCCCGAGGGCGGCCGCGTAGTTGTCGAGGGCCGCCCGCCGCTGGGCGCGACTGAGCACGAACCACGCGGCGCCGCCTGGCGTCGCGGCGCCGTAGCGCACCGCCGGCGGGAGGACGCGAAGCGCCGCGGCTCCCGCCCGGTAGCTACCTGCGAGCAGCTGTGGCCGTCTTGGTGCGCGTGACGCGGCGCTCGCGCCCGTCCTGTCGCTCGCGCCGGCGCTCGTCCCCATTGACTCCCGCCTTATCACCCTCGATGAACTCCTCCACCAGACGCCTGGCGTCGTTGTCGCTGTACTGGACCGGCGGCGACTTCATGAAGTAGGAGCTGGGACCCTCGAGCGCGCCTCCGATGCCGCGGTCCAGCGCCAGTTTGGCGCAGCGCACCGCGTCGATGACGATGCCCGCGGAGTTGGGCGAGTCGACGACCTCGAGCTTGAGCTCGACGTTGAGCGGAACGTCACCGAACGAGCGTCCCTCGAGGCGGATGTAGGCCCACTTCCGATCGTCGAGCCAGGGCACGTAGTCCGACGGCCCGATGTGGACGTTGTCCTTGCCGATGTCGTAGTCAAGTTGCGAGGTGACCGAACGCGTCTTCGAGATCTTCTTCGACATCAAGCGCTCGCGCTCGAGCATGTTGAGGAAGTCGGTGTTGCCGCCGAAGTTCAGCTGGTAGGTGCGCTCGAGCTTGACGCCGCGGTCGCGGAACAGCCGCGTCAGCACCCGGTGCACGATCGTCGCGCCCACCTGCGACTTGATGTCGTCGCCGATGATGGGCAGGCCCTTCTCCTCGAAGCGCTTCTGCCAGTACGGCTCGCGCGCGATGAAGACGGGAATGCAGTTCACGAACCCGACGCCGGCCGTGAGCGCCTGCTCGACGTACCACTTCGTCGCCTCTTCGGAACCGACCGGCAGGTAGCTGACGAGCACATCGGCCTTGGTCTTGCGGAGGATGCCGACGACGTCGGACGTCTCGCCCGGCGCCTTCTGCACGACCTCCGACAGGTACTTGCCGATGCCGTCGTGCGTCATGCCGCGCTGGACCTTCACGCCCGTCCTGGGCACGTCCGCGAACTTCACCGTGTTGTTGGGCTTGGTGAAGATCGCGTCGGCGAGGTCCAGGCCGACCTTGTTCTTGTCGATGTCGAACGCGGCCACGAACTCGATGTCGTGGATGTGGTAGCCGCCGAGGTTGACGTGCATCAGGCCCGGGACGGACTCCTTGGGCGACGCGTTGCGGTAGTAGTGCACGCCCTGGACCAGCGACGAGGCGCAGTTGCCCACGCCGACGATGGCGACGCGGACCTTGTGGCCCTTGGCGTCGCCGTGACCATTCCTGTGATTGGCGCTCATGCCCCAACCTCCTCACGAACTTTGGGTTTCGAAACCGGCGACATGCCGAGCATCTCGTCGAGACGCTTGCGATAGCGCCTGATGTTCTCCACGTCGAGCGTGCAGTAGACCGACCGGCCCTCGCGCCGGGTCTGCACCACGCCGCCGATCCGGAGCATGCGCAGGTGCCAGGAGATGCGCGGCTGGCTCATGTGCAGGTACTCCGCGAGGTCGTTGACGTTCATCTCGCCGCCCTTCGCGATGCGCTCGAGGATGCGCAGGCGGGTGGGGTTGGCGAAGGCCAGAAAGTGGTCCGGCAGCTCGTTCCGGGGGTTCTGGAGAAACATAAAGGTTGCTTTATCCAATGTAACACATAAAGGGTCCGTTATGTTTCCCCGGGCGCCTGGAGAGCCGTCAGGCCGAGTGGCGGACCAGGTCGAGGAACTCGGCGCGCGTGCGGGGGTCGCGGCGGAACGTGCCGAGCATGCATGAGGTCAACATCCGGCCTCCCGGCGTCTCCACGCCCCGCATCTCCATGCAGAGGTGTCGCGCCTCCACGACAACGCCCACACCGCGCGGCGCCAGCGCCGAGTTGAGCGCCTCGGCGACCTGGCGTGTCAGCTGCTCCTGGATCTGGAGCCGGTGGGAGAAGACCTCGACCAGGCGCGGGATCTTGCTCAGGCCCACGACCTTACCCTTGGGCAGGTAGCCGACGTGGACCTGGCCGAAGAACGGCAGCATGTGGTGCTCGCACAGGCTGTAGAAGGGGATGTCCTTGACGACGACCATCTCGTCGTAGTCCTGGTCGAAGACGGCGCCGGCGACCACGTCCTCAGGTTTGACGCCGTACCCCTCGGTCAGCTCGCGCAGCGCCCGCGCCACGCGCTCGGGGGTCGTCTTCAGGCCCGGCCGGCGCGGGTCTTCGCCGAGCTTGCCCAGCAGCGACTCGACGAGCTCCGCGATCGGGTCGCCCGGCTTGGGTTTCGGTGAGGCCATCGTCGGGACAATTGTCGACGGTGGATGCCATCGCCGCCGCGCAGGCGCTTTCGGAGATCGGCTACCTGCTGCGGCAGCAGGAGAAGGAGCGGTTCCGCGCCAAGGCGTTCTCGTCCGCGGCCTGGGCGATCGCGCTCGAGCGGCCGGACCTCGAGACGATGCACCGGACCGAGTCCCTGACGGCGATCGAGGGCGTCGGCGCCGGCATCGCCCGCGTGCTCGCCGATCTCATCCAGCACGGCGAGAGCCGCTACCTCAACCGGCTGCGCGAGCAGATGCAGCAGCTGCCGCAGCCCGACGAGACCGAGCTCGCCTTCGCCGATTACCGCGGCGACGTGCACTCGCACACGACCTGGAGCGACGGCCGGGCGACCCTCCTCGAGATGGCCGAAGGGGCGAGGGCGCTCGGCTACGAGTATCTCGGCATCACCGACCACTCGCCGCGGATCACGGTCGTCCACGGCCTCAACGCGGAACGCCTGCTGGCGCAGTCGCGGGAGATGGCCGAGGTGCAGAAGCAGGTCGACGGCGTGACGCTGCTCCAGGGAATCGAGGTCGATATCCTGGAAGACGGCTCGCTCGACCTGCCCGACGACGTGCTCGAGATCCTCGACGTCGTCATCGCCTCGCCGCACGTCAAGCTGCGCCAGGAGCCGGCGGCGATGACCGAGCGCATGATGCGGGCGGTCTCGAACCCTCACGTCGACGTCATCGGCCACCCGACCGGACGCCGGCCGGGATCGCGCGAGGGCGCGACCTATGACTTCGAGCTGGTGTTCAAGGAGGCGGCGAGGCGCGGCGTCGCGGTCGAGCTCGACTGCGATCCGGCGCGCATGGACCTGTCGCCCGAGATGGCCCGGTCGGCGCGGGACCTGGGGTGCGACTTCGTCGTCAGCTCCGACGCCCACGCCCCGAACGAGTTCGCTTACGTGCCCATGGCGATGTGGATGGCTCGCCGAGCAGGCATCCCCAAGGAGCGCATTCGCAACTTCCGCCAGTCATGGGATTGACAATGGTGTCAAGCACAGGCATCGCCGCCCACGCGATGAAGGACCTGGGCGCCGGCCGAGAGTCGATCGAGCTCGAGCTGGCGCAGGCCGAGCCCGAGCCCTGACAGCGCCTACGATTTTCCGGCGATGACCGCGCTGGGGATCATGATCGAAGGCCAGGAAGGCCTGAGCTGGGAGCGCTGGCGCCGCATCTGCGCCGACACCGAGCGCCTCGGCTTCGCGTCGCTCCGCCGCAGCGACCACCTGGTCTCGCTCATGGGCCCAGGCACCAGCAGCCGGGACTGCATCGAATGCTGGGAATCCCTCGCCCTCGCCGCCGAATGGACCAAGAGGATCGAGATCGGTCCGATGGTCAGCCCGATGACGTTCCGCCTGCCAGGCATGCTGGCCAAGCTCGCGGCTTCGGTCGACTCGCTGTCGAGCGGGCGTCTCATCCTCGGCGTCGGCGCCGGGTGGAACGAGAACGAGCACCAGGTCTTCGGCATCCCGTTCCTGACGATGAGGGAGCGCTTCGACCGGCTCGACGCGGGCATCGACACGATGCGCGAGCTGTGGGGGAAGACCCACCCGGCGCCTGTGCGCAACCCCATCCCCCTCCTCATCGGCGGCCGGGGCGCCAAGCGCACGTTGCCGCTCGCGGCCCGGGTCGCGGCGGAGTGGAACCTGTCACGCCTCGACGTCGACGAGTTTCGCGACCGCAGCGATATGCTCGACCGCTTCTGCCACGAGATCGGGCGCGACCCGGCGACGATCAAGCGCTCGGTGATGACGGGCTACATCGTCGGCCGCGACCGCTCGGAGCTCCTCGACCGCGCGGCCAAGATGCGCGACGTGATCCCGTCACTTGCGGCGATGAGCCCCGAAGAGGTGCTGGAGAACCGCAGGACCGCCTGGCTCGTCGGCAAGCCCGAGGAGATCGCGTCCCAGGTCCGTGAGCACAGCAAGCTTGGGATCCAGCTCTTCATGCTCCAGCACTTCCTTCTCGACGACGCCGACGCGCTCGAGCTGATGGCGCGCGACGTCATCCCGGCCGTCGCCTAAGCTGGTCGGAACAAAGGTGGATTTCGAGCTCAGCGCGGCCGAGAAGAAGTTCCGCGACGACGTCCGGGCCTGGCTGAAGGCGAACGCACCGCGAGGCGAGGAGGCCGACGGCGCGGGCGAGCAGAAGGAGTTCATCGCCCGGCGCCGCGCATGGCAGAAGAAGCTCTTCGACGCCGGCTACATCGGCCTCACGTGGCCGAAGGAGTACGGCGGCCAGGGCCTCGGCTTCATGGAGCAGCTGATCTTCAACGACGAGATGATCCTGGCTCACGCGCCCGAACCGATCAACGTCATCGGCCTCGGCATGGGGGGACCTGTCGTGATCGCCCACGGCACCGAAGAGCAGAAGAAGCGCTACCTCGCGCCGCTGCTGTCGGGCGAGGAGATCTGGTGCCAGGGCTTCAGCGAGCCCAACGCCGGCAGCGACCTTTCAGGGCTGCAGACGCGCGCCGAGGACAAAGGCGACCACTACCTGGTCAACGGGCAGAAGGTGTGGACGACGCTGGCCCACGTCGCCAGGTGGTGCATGCTCGTGACCCGCGAGCGCAAGGACGCCAATCCGCGCGACGGCCTCACGTACCTGCTCGTCGACATGGAGAGCCCCGGAATCGAGGTCCGGCCGCTGGTGCAGATCACCGGGGACGCCGAGTTCAACGAGATCTTCTTCAAAGACGTGAAGGTGCCCAAGTCGCAGGTTCTCGGCGAGCCCGGAAATGGCTGGGCGGTCGCGATGACGACGCTGCTGCACGAGCGCGGCACGCTCGGCCTCGCGCTGGCGACGCGGGCGCAGATCACCGCGTCGGAGCTGGCCGAGCACGCACGCCGCCTCGGCCGCGGCGAGGATCCGCTCGTCCGTCAGCGAATCGCGCAGCACACGATCGAGGCCCGCGCGCTGCAGCTCAACGGCTACCGCGCGGTCACGGCGGTCAAGCGCAGCGGCATCCCGGGGCCGGAAGGCTCGATCCTCAAGCTCATGTGGTCCGAGCTCAACCAGCGCATGACCGAGACCGCCATGGACATCGGGGGCCCGGCGGCGCAGGTCGGTGACGGCGACGGTTGGAAGTACCAGTTCCTCCGCTCGCGCGCGAACACCATCGAGGCCGGTACATCGGAGGTGCTGCGCAACATTCTGGCCGAAAGAGTTCTGGGCCTACCGCGAAGTCGGTAGACTCGGTTCACGTGACCGCAGTCGCCTCGAAGGCGGCCGGCACGACCGCGACGAAGGGCATCAGCCGCGAGGTGCTGACCGTCTTCGCCGGCCTGATGCTCGGTTCGCTCATCGCCTCCCTCAACATGACGCTCGTAGCGCCCGCGCTGCCGACGATCGTGGCCGAGCTCGGCGGGCTTGCAGACTACAGCTGGATCCCGATCTCGGCGATGCTCGCGTCGACGATCGTCACGCCGGTGGCGGGCAAGCTGTCCGACATCTACGGCCGCAAGCCGCTCTACATGGTCGGCATCGTCGTGTTCGCGCTCGGCTCCGGGCTGTCGGGTCTCGCCCCGAACTTCTGGTTCCTCGTCTTCGCTCGCTTCGTCCAGGGCGCCGGGATGGGCTTCATCATGCCGCTGTCCCAGGCGATCATCGGCGACATCATCTCGCCGCGGGAGCGCGGCAAGTACCAGGGGATGATGGGAGCCTCGTTCGGCCTCGCCTCGATCGTCGGGCCCGCAGCCGGCGGCTTCATCACCGAACACTTCACGTGGCGCTGGCTTTTCTTCGTCAACCTGCCGCTCGCCGTCCTGACGCTCGTCGTCATCTGGTACTTCATGCACGTCCCCAACGAGCGGCGTCCGCACCGCATCGACGTGTGGGGCAGCGTGACGCTGTCTTTGGGCATCGCGTGCACGCTGCTCGCGACGGTGTGGGGTGGCGTGCAGTTCCCGTGGGCGTCGTGGCAGATCGCGGGCCTCTATTCCGCGGCGGCCGTGCTCCTGGTGGCCTTCGTCTGGATCGAGATGCGCGCTCGGGAGCCCGTGCTGCCGCTGAGGCTGTGGAAGAGCAGCATCTTCACGTTCTCGAACATCGCCAGCGTCGGCGTCGCGATGTCGATGTTCGGCGCGATCTTCTTCCTTCCGGTTTTCGTCCAGGGCGTCGTGGGCAACAGCGTCACGAACTCGGGCGCGATCCTCGTCCCGATGCTGGTCGCCATGATCGTGACCAGCGTCGCCGGCGGCCAGATCATCTCGCGCACCGGCCGCTACAAGGCGCTGCTGCTGGGCGGGCTGGCCGTGATGGGCGTCGGCTACTACTTGCTGTCCCGGTTCGACGTCAACACGACAAACCAGCAGGTGATCCTCGCCATGGTCCTAATCGGCCTCGGCCTGGGACTGTGCATGCAGACGTACGTGCTCATCGTCCAGAACTCGGTGAGCCGCGAGGACATGGCGGTCGCGACGTCGGCGACGCAGCTGTCGCGCTCGATCGGCGCGGCCATCGGCCTTGCCATCCTCGGCACGCTGCTGTCGCAGGGGATGCAGTCGTCGATGGCCAAGTACCTGCCCCCGGCGGCGTTGCGAAAGCTCCAGCAGTCGGGAGGCGGCTCCAGCGCCGCCGCCGTATTCGACCCGGCCCAGCTGGGCACCCTGCCGGCCGCCATCGAGGCCGGCATCCGGCACGGCCTCGCGGACGCGCTGCATCCGGTCTTCCTCGCCGGCGTGCCGATCATCGCGATCGCCTTTCTCGCGACCCTCCTCATCAAGGAGGTGCCGCTGCGCCAGACCGCCCACGTGACGGCCGGGAAGCGGACGGCCGCATAAGGCGCTAAGCGCCTTGTCTTGCGCGTGCACGCAGGACAGAATTCCGCAAGTGATTCGACGCGAGGCGTCCGACAGGCTCGTCTGGGCGTTCTGGCTCGCCGCCATCGTCGCGTTCGTCGCGGGCCTGCTCCCGATCGTCTTCGGCGGCACGTCGAGCCGCATGGCCAACGCCGTCATCCCGTTCACCATCGCCGCGCTCGCGATGGCCGCCTGCGGTTTCATCCATCGCCAGGGTCGCTCGATCACCGCGGCGCTGTACTTCATCGCGGGGCTGGCGCTCGTCTACGGGATGCTGGCGATGTTCGCGGTGCCGCTCGAGCTGGCCGTGCTCGGGTCCTGCCCGCCCGCGCCGGCGCCGTGCAACGGCGGAGTCGGGCGGCCGCTGACCACCGGTGAGAACACCGGCATGGCCTCCGCCGCAGGCTTTGCGCTGGCT
>CBJLKR010000043.1:0-12878 GCA_966423695.1 uncultured bacterium
TTCACGGAGGTCAGCGAGGCGCAGCGCCTTCGCGGCTGGCGTCCGCGCGGACCGGCGGCGTGGGCGGAGGTGGTGGTGCCGGTCGTGCTCACCAGCGCCGAGGGCTCGATCCAGCTCGCCGAGTCGATGGAGGCACGCGGTTTCGCCTCGGGGCGCCGTACGGCTTTCGCACGTCCGCACCTTGCTCCACGCGACTGGTCGGTCGTGGCCGCGTCGGCCATGGCCATCGCGCTGTTCGTGTTCGCTCGCGCCGAAGGCCTCGCCGCCGACTGGTTCGCATACCCGACGCTCAGCCTCCCGGCGGTCGATGCCCGCCCGCTTCTCGCCTGTCTGCTGCTCTTCGCACCGGTGGTCGTGTGGCGACGGCGCGGCTGACCCACCTCACGTACTCGTACCCGGGCGCCGGCAGGCCGGCTCTCGACGACGCGTCGCTGGAGCTGGACGGCGGCCTCACCCTCGTCACCGGCCCCAGCGGCGGCGGCAAATCGACGTTGCTGCGTGTGCTGAACGGCCTCGTGCCGCACTTCCACGGCGGCCGGATCTCGGGCGCGGCGCAGTCCGCGGGGCTCGACGTCGTCGACACCCCCACCCGCGTGCTCGCAAGGGCCGTCGGCTTTGTGTTCCAGGATCCCGAGCTGCAAGCCGTCTACGACACGGTCGAACGCGAGGTGGCTTTTGGGCTCGAAAACCTCGGCGTCCCCTCACGCGAGATGCCCGGGCGCGTGGACGACGCCCTCGCCGAGGCGGGCGCCGCGCATCTCGCGCGCAGAAAGCTCGCCGCGCTCAGCGGCGGAGAGCGGCAGCGGGTGGCCCTGGCATCGGTGCTGGCGATGCGGCCCCGCACCGTCGTCCTCGACGAGCCGACCTCGCAGCTCGACCCTGACGGCGCCGCCCTCGTCCTCGACGCCGCGGCGCGCGTGATCGCGAGCGGACGAACCGTCGTCATCTCCGAGCATCGCGTCGAGTCCCTTCGAGTGCTTGCAAAGGCCGTCGTCAGCGTCGCTCGCGGTCGAGTGGCGGTCCACGCCCCACAGGCCTGGTCGCCGCCCGGCATCGACGTCAGCCGCCGCAATGGGCACTCGGCCGGCGCGGAGGCATGGTCGCTGCACCGTGTCACCGTGGGCTTCGGCCGGCATCCCGTGGCTGGGCCGCTGGATCTCGTGGGCGCCGCGGGCGAGGTCGTCGTTTTGCGCGGCCGCAACGGAGCGGGCAAGACGACGGTGCTGCGCACGATCGCCGGCGCGCTGAAGCCGCTGGCGGGCAAGGTCGAGCGGCGGCCCGGCCGCATCGCGTACCTCCCGCAAAACCCGGCGGCGCTGCTGCACCGGCCGACGGTGCGCGATGAGGTCGAGCTCACGCTCCGGCGGGCCGAAGATGCAGAACCGGCCGGCGCCATCCTCGACGCCCTCGGCCTGGGCGCGGTCGCCGGCCGCTACCCTCGAGACCTCTCCTCGGGCGAGCGCCAGCGCGCCGCTCTCGCTGCGGTGCTCGCCGGCCGTCCGTCGCTGGTGCTCCTCGACGAGCCCACTCGGGGGATGGACGCGGAGGCGCGCGCGGCCCTGATCGCGCTGGTCGCGGGCCTGCGCGAAGGCGGGGCGGCCGTCGTCCTGGCCACCCACGACACCGCCCTCACGGCGGCGCTGGCGGACCGGGTCGTGGAGTTGTAGGAACGTGAGCAAAGAGCTGCCGGTGGCCCTGGTCTCGCTTCCCGGCCTCGCGCTTTTCGCATGGCCTTTCCTGGGTCTCGGCCTCCCGGCCGATACCCCCGCCTGGGCGCTGATGCTCGCCTGCGTCGCGGCGCTGTTCGTCGTCGAGATCGGAGCGCGCCAGCTCGACACGCGCGCGATCGCGCTGCTGGCCGCGGTGGCGGCGATCGACGCGGCGCTGCGGCTCGCGGTCATCGTCGGTGTCGGAGGCTTCAACCCGATCTTCTTTCTCGTCCTGTGCGCGGGCTTCGTGTTCGGACCGTCGTTCGGGTTCATGGCCGGGGCGCTGTCGATCCTGGTTTCCGTGCTGCTCGGCGCCGGCGCCGGGCCGTGGGTGCCTTACCAGGTCTTCGCCGTCGGCTGGGTCGGCGCGGTCGCGGGCATCGCCGGTCGCTGGCGCGCCACGCCGTCCCCATCGGTGGCCGACGTGGCCGTCCTCGCGGCGGTGGGCGCGGTCATGGGCTACGTCTTCGGCGCGCTCATGGACGTCTTCGACTGGGTGCCCGTCTTCCGCGGCAACCCGACGCTCGGTTGGGCCCCCGGGATGGCGCCGGCGACGGCCCTCGTCCACTTCGGACGGTTCTACGTGCTGACGTCGCTTGGCTACGACACCTTCCGCGCCGCCGGCAACGCGATCATGGTCGTCGCCCTTGGCGGTCCGGTGATCGCCGCGCTCGGTCGCTTCTCCGTCCGCCTCACGTTCGAGGCGGTGCGATCGTGACCTACGAGCGTTTCCGGCGCCTGTGCCTGTCGCTGCCGGAAGCGGAGCAGATCGAGACGTGGGGCGAGCAGACCTTTCGCGTCAGAGGCAAGATCTTCGCCATCGCCTCGCCTGAGGGCGAGCGCGTCTCGATCAAGGCATCGCTCGACGACCAGGCGGGGCTGGTCGCGATGGCCCCGGAGACGTTCTCGCCCGCGCCGTACAGCGGCCGTTTCGGGTGGGTCAGCGCCCGTCTCGGCGGGTTGAACGTCCGGCTCGGCACGACGGTGGTGACCAACGCCTGGGAGCGCACGGCTCCCAGGCGAGTGGTCGCTCAGAACGCGCGGCGGCGGTAGCCCCCGCGTCCGGCGAAGAGCCGGAAGATGATGAGCAGGATCGCGGCCCCGATGAAGGCCATGAGGATCGAGCTCAGGATCGGATGGCCCTCGATCGCAACCTGGAAGTGCAGCAAGCCGGCAAGCACGATGCCGCCGAAAAGCGCGCCGAGGACCCCGATCACCAGGTCGCCCAGCAAGCCCATGCCGTGGCCCGCGACCAAATGACTGGCGAGGAATCCGGCCACCACCCCGACGAGGATCCACAGAAGTATGGAGTCCCAGTTCAGGACGATCGGTGAACCATTGACGGAAATGACCATCGGGCGCCCCCCTTTACAAAGCTAAATATCCGGCCACCCGATAGAACGCGCCCGCTCTCTAGGACACCTTGGCGGCGAGCTCCTCGAACGCCGCGCCGAGGACGCGGTTGAACGCGGGGTAGGGATGGATGACGTCGGCCAGCGTGCGCACCGGCGTGCCGGTCTTGATGGCGAGGATGAGCTCGCCGAGCACCTCGCCCGCCCGCGGGGAGACGACCGTCGCGCCGACGAGCACTCCGCGGGCGCGGTCGGCGACGAGCTTTAGCGCGCCGCCGTGGAAGTCGTGGATGTAACCGCGCGCGGCCTCTCCGGGGTCGGTGGTGACCGCGACGGCGTCGACTCCACGCTCCCGCGCCGCCTGCTCCGACACTCCGACCGAGGCCACCTCCGGGTCTGTGTACGTGACGCGAGGCACGGCGAGATGGTCGGCCCGTACGTCTTCGCCGCGCAGCCGCCGGGCGACGATCTGCCCGTGGTAATAGGCGAGGTGGGTGAAACCGCCGATGCCGGTGACGTCACCGGCGCCGTAGATGCCATCGCGCGCCTCGAGCGTCTCGGGATCGACCTTCAGCCAGCCCCGCTCGGTCTGCGCGAGGCCGGCCGGCTTCCAGGCCTCGAAGTTCGGCCGCCGCCCGGTGGCGACGAGCAGTCTGTCGCCGGCGACGATGGCGCCTGACTGGAGGTGGAGGACGACGTCAGAGGCCTGCATCTCGACGGCCACGCAAGCGTCGCCGACGATGAGCTCGAGACCGTCAGCCTGGAGGTGCGGCAGCAGCGCGGCACCGGCCTCCGGCTCCTCGAGGGCCAGGAAGCGCTTGCCCGCCTCCACGACCGTGACCTTCGATCCCAGGCGCGCAAAGCCCTGCGCCAGCTCGATGCCGACGGCGCCGCCCCCCAGCACGACCAGCCGGCCCGGAAGCTCGCGCGGCACGGCCGCCTGCCGGTTGGTCCAGTACTTCACCTTGTCCAGGCCCTCGATCGGCGGCACGGCGGCGGTGCCGCCGTTGGCGATCACGACCGCCCGCCGGGCCACGAGCTGCTCCCCGCCGACTTCCACCGTGCGCAGGTCCGTGAGGGTTCCCGCGCCGCGCACGAGCTTGGCCCCGGTCGCCTCGAGCGCCGCCGCGGGCCGGGTATCGTCCAGCTCGCGCGCCATCCACAGCACGCGCTTGGACACCTTCGCGAAGTCGACGTCCCATTCGACGCGCGACGCGGCGAGATCGCGGGCCCGGCCCGCCTCTTCGAGCGTCTCGGCCGAGCGGAGCAGCGTCTTCGACGGAACGCACCCCCAGTACGGGCACTCGCCCCCGACCAGCTCGCGCTCGACCACCGCGAGCGAGAGCCCGCTTCCCTTCAGCCCGCCGGCGATCGCCTCGCCCGCGACTCCGCCGCCCAGGCAGACGACGTCAAACTCCTGCGGCAACCTGGCCTCCTTCATCGGCCGCGGAGTGGCGCAGGTCTTGGAGCCACGCGATGCGCGAGCGACCGAGGAAGTCGACGACGTATTCGCTCGCGGGTCGGGCGAGGATGCGCTCGGGGGTGTCGTACTGCGCGACCTGCGCCTGCATCTGCAGCACGCAGATGCGGTCGCCGACGAGCACCGCCTCTTCGATGTCGTGGGTGACGAAGACGACCGTCTTGCGCATGCGCCGCTGGATGCCGATGAACTCCTGCTGCAGGCGGTCGCGAGTGATCCGGTCGACCGCACCGAAGGGTTCGTCCATCAGCAGGATCGGTGGGTCGGCCGCGAGCGCACGGGCAAAGCCGACGCGCTGGCGCTGCCCGCCCGACAGCTGATGCGGGTACCGGTCGCGGTACTCCTCTGGGTCGAGGCCGACGAGCTCGAGCAGCTCGTCGACGCGCGCCGCGATGCGCTTGCGGTCCCACTTCCACAGCCGCGGCACCGTGCCGACGTTGGCGCCGACGGTCATGTGCGGGAACAGGCCGGTCGACTGGATGACGTAGCCCATGCCCAGGCGCAGCGTCGCGGGGTCGACGCCGCGCGTGTCGGCGCCGTCGACCTCGATGCGTCCGCTGTCCGGATCGATGAGGCGGTTGATCATGCGCAGGGTCGTCGTCTTGCCGCATCCCGAAGGTCCGATGAGCACGCAGGTCTGTCCGTCGGGGATATCGAGCGAGAGCTCACTGACGGCGTTGGAGCCACCCGCGAAGTTCTTGGACACGTTCTCCAGCCGGATCACCCAGCGTTTACCGTATCGGAATGGCTGCGGCGCCATTCCTGGATGCGGAGCCGTGGGTCGACTGGTCGTGGGTGTCGACGCACGTTCCCGTAATCCTCGGCTACCTCGAGCAGCACGTCCTGCTGACGCTGATCGCGCTCCTGGGCGGGCTCCTGATCGCGCTTCCGCTCGGTGTCGCGGCGCACCGCTGGACCGGCCTCCGCGCGCCTTCGCTCGCCCTCTTCGGCGCGTTCTACACGATCCCTTCACTCGCGCTCTTCGCGCTCCTCGTGCCCTACAGCGGCATCAGCCCGATCACGGCCGAGGTCGCGCTCATCGGCTACACCGTGCTCATCCTGCTGCGCAACGTGATCGTCGGTCTTGACGCCGTCCCCGCCGACGTGCTCGACGCCGCCGACGGCATGGGCTACCGCCCGCTCGCCCGCCTGCTTCGCGTCGAGCTGCCGCTCGCCCTGCCGGCGATTCTCGCCGGGCTGAGGATCGCCACGGTGTCGACCATCGGCATCGTCACGATCGCGGTGGTGATCGGCCTCGGCGGCCTGGGTGAGCTCATCTACCAGGGCCTGATCGAGAGCTTTCACACCCCGCTTGTCGTCGGGATGGTGATGTGCGTCGGCCTCGCCCTGGTGTGCGATGTGGGCCTGATCGCGGTCCAGCGCGCGGCCATGCCGTGGGGCCGTTCGAGTTGAGCTTCCTCGGCGGTGTGCTGCGCTGGTTTGCCGACGGCTCGCACTGGAGCGGGCCGGACGGCATCCCGACGCGCCTGGGCGAGCACCTGCAGCTGTCGGTCGAGGCGGTGGCGCTCGGCGCGGTCATCGCCCTGCCCATCGGCGTGCTGCTCGGCCACTACGGGCGTTTCGGCGCCGCCGCCGTCAGCGTTTCCAACGTCGGCCGCGCCGTGCCGTCCTTCGGCATCCTCGTGCTCGCGTTCCAGGCGTTCGGCCTGGGGGATGGGCCGATCATCATCGCCCTCACCGCGCTGGCCATCCCGCCGATCGTCACCAACAGCTACGTCGCGCTGCGGGAGGTCGATCCCGACGTCAAGGACGCCGCCCGGGGGATGGGCTACCGCGACCTGGCCCAGCTCGTGGGGGTCGAGCTGCCGCTGGTCGTGCCGCTCATCATGGCCGGCATCCGCACCTCCGCCGTGCAGGTGGTGGCCACAGCCACCCTGGCCGCGCTGATCGCGGGAGGAGGGCTGGGCCGCTACATCGTCGACGGCTTCGCCCAGTTCGACTACACCAAGCTCTTCGCCGGCGCGATCCTGGTCGCCCTGCTGGCGCTGACCACAGAGCTCTCGCTGTCGGGGCTGGAACGCCTGCTCGTGCCGCGGGGCGTCCGGCTGCAGAAGGCGCCGCGGGCGGCAAGGGCCACCGCCTTCAAGACGGCATAGATGGAAGAATCGCGGCAGGCCCGGGGTTGGATCGGGAGTCCCGTCCTGGCCAAGGAGGAACTTCGATGAACCGCAGATTGCGCGCACGTTGGTTGCTCGGCGCCGCCGTGGCGTTCGCGCTCGCGACCGCGGCCTGTGGGGGCACACCGGCCCCTTCGGGCGGCAGCAACAAGGGCAACATCACGGTCGCCGGCTTCAACTTCCCGGAGAGCAGCATCCTCGCCGAGCTCTACGCGCAGGCGCTGGAGCACGACGGCTACACGGTCACGCGCAAGCTTCGGCTCGGCACGCGCGAGGTCATCGCTCCGGCGATCAAGAGCGGGCAGATCGACCTGTACCCCGGCTACGCCGCCACCGACCTCGAGTACTACAACAGCGCCGCCGGCGAGGCGAGCGGTGACGTGAACGCCACCGTGCAGAAGCTGAACGCGCGCCTGCAGCCGCTGGGCCTCGAGGCACTGACGCCCTCCGCCGCCGTCGACCAGAACGCCTTTGCCGTGACGAAGGCGACTGCCGCCAAGTACAACCTCACCAAGCTGTCCGACCTGGCGCCCATCGGCGACCAGCTGGTCCTCGGCGCCGGGCCCGAGTGCCCGACCAGGCCCTTCTGCCAGCCGGGGCTGGAGAAGACGTACGGCATCCACTTCAAAGCGTTCAAGGCGCTCGACACCGACGGGCCGGCGACCCGCGCAGCGTTCGCCAACAACACGATCCAGGTCGGCCTGGTGTTCAGCAGCGACTCGGACCTGACCAAGCTCGGCCTCGTTGTGCTCCAGGACGACAAGCACCTGGAGAACGCGGACAACGTCGTCCCGATCATCCGCAGCAAGGTGGCCAACGACGACGTCAAGAGCGTGTTGAACAAGATCAGCTCGAACCTGACGACGGCTGAGCTCGTGACCATGAACGGCCAGGTGGAGCTGAACCACCAGGATGCCGACGCGGTGGCGCGCGCCTTCCTCCAGCAGCACAACTACTTCAGCTAGCTCAGGGCAGGCGGTTCACCCAGGCGGGCGTCGAGTACTTCGACGCCACGAGCTCGTGCGCGTGCGCGAGCTCTTGCGGGCTCGGCTCGCTCGGTTCGGCGTCGAAGTCGCGTGCGAAATTCGAGCGCAGCCGCTCCGCGACCTCTGCGCATGACAGCTCGGTGAACCAGGACAGCGGCGATACCGCCTTCTCGGCGCTGCGCACACCGCGCGGAACGACGCTCTCGCGGCCGATGCGGATGAGACGCGGCACGAGCTCGACGTCCATGGAGTGCGCGATCGTCGTGTGGTGCAGCACGTGGCCGCGCCTGCGCGCCTGGGCGGCGCCGGCGATCTTGCCCCGGGGCGAGATGATGTCGTTGATCTCGCGGTAGGAGGCCGGCACGCCCATGTCGTTGAAGGCGCTCACCGCCCAGGCGTCGAGCAGCTGATACGAGCGGCGAAAGCTCACGCCCGCGACCATCGACTCAGGGAGGTACATCGAATACGTGATCGTGCGGCCGGGCTCGCACAGCATCGTCCCGCCGCCGCTCATGCGCCGCGTCACGATGAAGCCGAGCCGCGCCGCCTCGGTGGCGTCCACCTCGTTCCCGACCGATTGGTGCGACCCGATGACGAGCGCGCGCTCGGTCCACAGCCACAGGCGCATCGCAGGCGGTCGCGTCCCCGCGATGACCTGAGCGAGCAGTACCTCGTCGAGCGCCATGTGCATGTGCGCCGGAAACGCCGACGGTCCGAGCAGCTGCCAACGCCCCCCGTGCAGCCGGCCGCTCACCATCGCCCTGCCAGTATTGCCGGATGGGAACACAAGCTCCGAACCCGATCAGGGTCGTGCCGCTTCGCCTCGAGGCGGCCGCGCCGGTCGCGACGCCGCGCCTGACCTACCGGGGCGGGCCGCTCCTCGGCTCGGTCCAGGTCTTCCTCTTCTTCTGGGGCGATGCGTGGCAGCAGGAGCCGCAGGCGACGTTCATGCAGCGAGTCGGCGATTTCTTCGATTTCGTCTTGACCAGCGCGCTGATGGACCAGCTGGCGGAGTACGACGTCCAGGGCCATGCGATCGGTCACGGCACGCGCACGGGCGCCATCGCCGTCACCCCGTCGCCGCCGGCGACCGTCGCCGACGCGGATGTCCAGGCTTTCGTGCGGGAGCAGATCGCAAGCAACCCCGCGGTCGCCCAGCCGGGCCCGAGCTCGCTGTACTTCGTCTTCCTGCCGCCGGGAATCACATCCGGCCTGCAGGGCGCGTCGTCCTGCGTCAACTACTGCGGTTACCACAGCGACGACGGCAGCGGACTTTACTACGCCGTGATGCCGTACCCGGACTGCGACGGGTGCCTGGCCGGCGCTGACGCCTTCGACGCGCTGACCTCGACGTCATCGCACGAGCTGTGCGAGGCGATCACGGACCCGGTCGCCGGACAAGGCTGGTACGACGACCGCAACGGGGAGATCGGCGATATCTGCGCCTGGCAGACGAAGCAGCTCGGCGGCTACACCGTGCAGCTGGAGTGGTCGAACAAAGCGGGGCGGTGCACGTGAGCCCGATCGAGCACGTCGTGATCATCGTCAAGGAGAACCACGGCTACGACAACTACTTCGGCACCTTTCCCGGCGGCAACGGCGTGGACATGCCCGTGAGCCCCAACCCGCCTCCGAAAGACCCGGACCACCGCCACGGCGCGTGGCTGACGCGGGACACGACCGCGCCGCGCGTGGCATTCCCACAGCAGGACATCCCGCTCTACTGGAGCTACGCGAAGCAGTTCACGCTGTGCGACAACTACTTCACCGACGTCGCCGGCCCGTCGACGCCAAACCACCTCATGCTGATCGCGGCCGACTCGGCCGGTCTCATCGACAATCCGCCGTCGAACTACCGCAAGCAGCCTGGGCCGCCGATTTACAGGGGCCCATCGCTTCCCGAGACCCTCGACCGCGCGGGCCTGTCGTGGGGCAACTACAACGGCTACGCCTTCGAGTTCATCGAATACACCGCCGCGAAGAGGAAGCCGTGGCAGCAGTTCGCGACGGACGCCGCCGCCGGCAAGCTGCCGACGGTCTCATGGCTGTACGCGGATGAGGCGCTGAGCGAGCACCCGGCCGACACCGCGGCGCAGAGGGCCGAGCACGCGGGCGATGTCACCAAGGGCAGCCTGTGGACGAAGACCCAGGTCGACGCGATCGTCTCGGCCGGGCTGTGGCCGAGGGTGGCGATCTTCATCACGTGGGACGACTGGGGCGGCTGGTGGGACCACGTCGCGCCGCCCGAGGTGGAGAGGTGGGCCGATGGGACGCAGTTCCGCTACGGCGGGCGGGTCGGATGCCTGGTAGTCAGCCCGTACGCGCGCGCGGGCCACGTCTCGCATGAGGTCCATTCGCACGTGAGCCTGCTGCGGTTCTGCGAGGACAACTTCGGCCTGGACCACATCAACCAGCGGACGACTAACGCCGATCCCATGACCGGCTGCTTCGATATCAACCAGGCGCCGCTGGGGCCTCCCACCGGCTGATCTTCCGGACCATCGCCCCCTGGGCGCGCCTCAGCAGCGCACGTCGTCCAGCGAGCGCCAGCCGTACGACACCTCGCGCAGCACGGCCGAACCGATGGTGATCGGCTGCTCGCGCACGAACTCGCCACCAAGCCTCTCGTAGAACTTGCGTGCGCCGGAGTTGTCGCGCAGCACCCACACGATCATGTCGCGCAGCCCGAGCTCGCGCAGCCCGGTGACCACCGCCTGGACGAGCCTTATACCGTGGCCGCGCGCCTGCGCGTCCGCGAGGACATAGATCGCGTACAGCTCCCCTTCGAACCCCTCCTCGCCGGCCCGCTCGGGGCCGCCCGACGCGAAGCCGACGACGTCGCGGCCGTCCTCGGCGACATAGACGCGACCCGAACCGTCCTCGAGGATGCGCCGCCAGCGGCCCTCGTAGGCAGCCACCTCGAGCGAGGCGAGGAAATCGTCCGGGAGCAGGTCGCGGTACGTCGTCCGCCACGAGGCCACGTGCACGGTCGCGATCGCGCGTGCGTCCTCGGCGCCGGCGTGCCTTACCGTCAGGGGACTTCGGCCTATCACCGTTTCACAATCTATCGCGCCTCCGATGGATCCGCCTGACGACTTCGACCCGGCCGGCCGCGCACGCCGCGCAGTGCCGTTGATCGCGATCGCGCTGACGGTCGCGGTCGTCGCCGGGCTCCTCTACCTTCGCCCGGCGCCGAAACCGACGGCCGCGTTCGTCTCGCCCAGCCCGAGCCCGCCCACTCTGGCCCCGGCCTACGCCCCGGCCTACGACTTCGTCACACCGTCGCTCGGCTGGGCGGTGCTCGAGAACGTGGTCGATCCGCGCGTCGCGACGGCAACCTTCTGGATCTTCCGGACCGATGACTCTGCGGGACACTGGAAGCTCCAGTTCAAGGGGTCTGTCGACGAGTGGCCGGAGATCGAGATCACTTTCTTCGACAGCTCGCACGGCGTTGTCGTCTTCGGCGCCGGCACCGCGTACCGGACCGCGGATGGAGGCGCGCACTGGCTGCCGGTCAAGCTGCCTCCTGTCGTCGGCGTAGAGATCGCCTTCGCGGACCCTGTACATGCCTGGTTCGCGGGGGCCGAGGTGATCGACGGGGCCGCTGGACCGCTCGAGCTGTACCGGACCTCCGACGCCGGCGCGGCGTGGGCGCGCCTCCCCGATCCGCCGGCAGGCGCCTTCAGCTTCCGCAGCACCGGTGAAGGCTGGGCGGCGGTCGAGAGGTTCAAAGGCGGGGGCGACATCTACTCGACGTGGGACGGCGGGCAAACGTGGGACCGGGTCACGCTGCCGGCGCCCACGCTACCGGAGAATCCCAGCGAGGCCGCGTCCGTTCGGCTGCTGCCCCGCACCGGGGTGCTCGCGGTCGATGGCTTCAACGGTTTCCTGTCGTTCGACCACGGGACGACGTGGCGCGAGCTGGCCTCTCCGCCGGCGGGCGCGACCTTCGATCAGATCGCGTTTCAGGACGCCAGTCACTGGTGGGCCATGCCGTCGGGCAACCTGTACCGGACATCCGATGCCGGGAGGACATGGCAGCACATAAAGCTGCAGATCGACGACTGGCGCTACGACCTCGGCGTCATCGACTCGCGCCACGCGTGGGCTCTACTTCGCGGCGACCAGGTCGTGGGAGGGACCGGCATGGCGACCGCGTTGGCGTTGACGTCGGACGGCGGCCTGAACTGGAAATACCCAAAGGTGCCGGTCCCGGGCTAAGCTCGAAATCGCCGGGCATGCAGGCCGCCGAGCTCGAGGCCGACTTCGACGTGGGGCTCCCGCGCCCACACCGGCGCGCGGCGGCGATCATCGTGGCTTCGGTCACCGTCACCGCGATCGCGGCCGCGGCGTGGGTCCACCCCGACATCTCGCTGTTTCCCGGCAAGAGCGCGGCGCCGGCGTCTGCTTCCGTGCTGCGTGGCGACTACCGCGTGGCCACGATCGACTTCATCAGCGCAACGACCGGCTGGCTCGTCGCCGTCATGCCGACCGGCGAGTACGTCCTCATCCACACGACCGACGGGGGCGACAGCTGGACCCGTCAGCTGAGCGGGACCACCGAAGGCCATTCGACGTACCTCAAGTTCTTCGACGCCGGCGTGGGAGTCTTCGCGCTGACCGGCACGCGGCCCGTGGTGCGCAGAACGGCCGACGGCGGCGCAACGTGGACCTCGAGGCCGGCAGCGAGCGGCGACGCCTCGGCGCTGGCGTGGTCGTTCGTCGACTCGGACCACGGCTGGCTGCTCGCCGCTCCGGCGAGCGGCGTTGCGCAGTCGACGGCCGGCCTGTACCGGACGGAGGATGGCGGCTTGAGCTGGATTGACCTCGGCGTCCCGGTGCGCGCGCCGGACGTCGCTTTCGACGTTCAGTTCTCGTACCTCACGACCGGCTGGCTCACCACCGTGAGCGGAGGTCCTTACGCCTACCGGTCGCAGGACTTCGGCTCGACCTGGACTCGCGTGGCGCTGCCGGCGCCTGCCACCGGCTGGCCATCGGGAGGCCAGTTCTTCGTCGCCGCGCGGCCGACGGCCGGACAGGGGGTCGTCGCCTCCGTCATCCATTTCGCCGCCTTTCAGGGAAGGTCGGGCGCCGGCGGTGAGGTCCGCGGGTACCCGCCCCTGACCGTGCGGTCGTTCGACGGCGGCCGGCTGCACACCTACCTCTATACGACGCTGCTCGA
This sequence comes from uncultured bacterium, assembly GCA_966423695.1. GTDB lineage: Bacteria > Chloroflexota > Dormibacteria > Dormibacterales > Dormibacteraceae > 40CM-4-65-16. Next base: position 12,848 of record CBJLKR010000043.1, read on the forward strand.
CCAGGTCGCGACAAGACCGCTTGCGCAGGAC
>CBJLKR010000044.1:0-12734 GCA_966423695.1 uncultured bacterium
GCCGACGATCTGCGCGCGAAATGGCAGGTTCAGGTGCACCGGGCCCTAGGCAGCTTCCGCCACCGCGCGGGCGGCGAGGCGGCGCCACACGCGCGCGGCGTTGGGTACGTCCTCCGGCACGCCCGGGTCGTGGAACCAGCGCGGCGCGGTGCCAAAGAGCCGCTGCTGGTCGATCGCCTGGTTGGCGCCGACGCCCTGCAGCTCCGGCGGGCGGTCGGCCGTGAGCACGATCAGCGGCGTCGCCGAGTACGAGGCTTCGACCACGGCGGCGTGGACCTCGGCGGCGGCCGTGCCCGACGTCGTCAGCACCACAGCGGGCTTGCCGGTCGCCTTGCCCAGCCCGACGGCAAAGAAAGCGCCGCTGCGCTCGTCGATATGGATGAGGACCTTGATGCGCGGATGACGTTGCAGGGCCATGGCGATCGGCGCCGAGCGCGAGCCCGGCGACACGCATGCGAACTCCACGCCCTGGGCCGCGAGCTCGTCCACGAAGGTCGCCGCGAAGCTCTGGGTGATGTCACTCATACGATGGAACGGTTGTGATTCTCGACGTTGGGGACGCCACCCTGAGCTACTTTGTCGCCGGCGACGGCACGCCCGTGACGCTCCTCCACGGCTTCACGCAGAGCGGACGCAGCTGGCGCGAGCTCATCGGGCGCATGCCTCAGGGCTACAGCTGGATCGTGCCGGACCTGCGCGGCCACGGCGAAACCAAGACCGCCAGCGGGGCGCCGTGCACGATGGACGCCTGCACAGCGGACCTTGTCGCGCTTTGGGACAGTCTCGGCGTCGAGCGCTCGCACGTGGTGGGTTACTCGATGGGTGGGCGCCTCGCGCTCCACGTGGCGACCCACCGGCCGGACAGGCTTCTGTCGGTCGTCACCATAGGCGCCCACGCCGGCCTCGAGCCGGAGGCGCGCGAAGGCCGACGGCTGGGCGACGAGGCGCTCGCCGAGCGCATAGAGAAGGAAGGCGTCGAGGCGTTCGTGAACTATTGGGGCGCGCTGCCGCTGTTCGCGGGCATCGAGCGACGGGGGCCAGCCTACGTGGCCCAGGTGCGCGCCGATCGCCTGCAGAACCATGCGTCGGGTCTCGCCTGCTCGCTCCGCGGCATGGGCGCCGGAGTCATGAAGCCGCTGTGGGACGAGCTCGCGCGGGTGCAGGTGCCATGCACCTTCGTCGCGGGGCAGCTGGACCACGGCTACGTCGCCTCGGCGAGGCGGCTGGCCGCGACGACGCCCAACGGTCGCTACGAGGTCGTTCAGCGTGCCGGCCACACGGTGCACCAGGAGCGGCCCGACGCCTTTGCGCGTGTGCTCTCCAATCACCTCGCGATGGCGAGGGCGGTCGGCGCCTCCGCCTCGAGCTCGACCGTCGACTGAAGTCCCGCCGCGTAGCGCGCCGCGCCCAGGCGCTCGAGGTCGAGCATGCCGCCGTGGTCGACGCTCGTCAGCTCAAAGCGCCGGTGGCCCTCGGCGAGGAGGCGCTCGACCTCATGGGCGACATCTGCCGGGCGCCTGGCGCCGACCCTCACAGAAGCACCCACAGCGTGAACAGGAGCGCGTAGGCGAGCTCGGCGATCGCCATCGTCTGCAGGGCGCGGACGAGCAGGGGCGGTGAGGTGGTCGTGAAGGCGCCGGCGACCGCGACCAGCGCGATCGGCATGGCGAGCAGCCCCGGCCAGGCTCCCGCGAGGAGGAGCACGGCAAACGCCGCGGCCACAAAGGCCGCAAGCAGCCAGCGGGTGCCCTGGCGGCCGATGCGTGTCGCCAGCGTGCGCTTGTTGGCGGCTCGGTCGGTGTCGATATCGCGCAAGTTGTTCAGGACGAGGATCGCGCTCGCGAGGAAGCCGGTGCCGCAGCCCATAAGCACGCCCAGACCCGTGATGCGGCCCGTCTCCACGTACTCGGTCCCGGTCGTCGCCACGAGGCCGAAGAAGACGAAGACGAACACCTCGCCCAGGCCGAGGTAGCCGTACGGCCGCGGGCCTCCGGTGTAAAGCCAACCCGCGAGGATGGACGCCGCGCCGACGAGCAGCAGACGCCGGTCGACAGCGATGCTCAGCGCCAGTCTCGCGGCCGCGGCCGCGCCGAATGAGACCACCGCCGCCCAGCGGACGTGATCCGGCGCGACGATGCCCGACGACGCCGCGCGGACCGGTCCTGTGCGGATCCTGTCCGCGCCGCGCACGTGGTCCGAGTAGTCGTTGGCGAAGTTCACGCCAAGCTGCATGGCGAGGCCGACTGCCAACGCGCCCAAGCCCGCCCAGAAGTTGGGGCGGCCGTCATGGACGGCGACGGCGGTGCCTGTGAGCACCGCGCCGACCGACGCCGCGAGCGTCGCCGGCCGGACCGCCGACCACCAGACGCTAAGGGCGCTTGGGGAACTTGCCGAAGTTGGGCTTGCGTTTCTGGACGTAAGCGTCGCGGCCCTCCTGAGCCTCCTCGCTCATGTAATAGAGAAGCGTCGCGTCGCCGGCGAGCTGCTGGATGCCCGCGAGCCCGTCGTCGGCGGCGTTCATCCCCGCCTTGATCATGCGGAGCGCCAGCGGGCTCAGCTCGAGGATGCGGCGGCACCACGCGACGGTCTCCTTCTCGAGGTCGGCGAGCGGCACGACCTTGTTGACCAGGCCCATTTCGAGCGCCGCCGTGGCGTCGTACTGCTCGCACAGGAACCAGATCTCGCGCGCCTTCTTTTGACCGACGATGCGAGCCAGGAGACCCGAGCCGTAGCCGCCGTCGAAACTGCCCACGCGTGGTCCGGTCTGGCCGAAACGCGCGTTGTCGGCCGCGACCGTCAGGTCGCACACCACGTGCAGGACGTGGCCGCCCCCGATGGCGTAGCCGGCGACCATCGCGATCACGGGCTTGGGCAGGCGCCGGATCTGGATCTGGACGTCGAGGATGTTCAACCGGCCGATACCCTTCGGATCGACGTACCCGTCGTCGCCTCGCACGCGCTGATCGCCGCCCGAGCAGAACGCTTCGGTGCCGGCGCCGGTCAGGATGACGACGCCCACCGAGGGGTCGTCGCGCGCGGCGTCGAACGCCTTGCCCAGCTCGAAGACGGTCGTCGGGCGGAAGGCGTTGCGGACCTCCGGCCGGTTGATGGTGATCTTGGCGATGCCGTCCCAGGTCTCGTACACGATGTCCTGGTAGTCGCCCGACCGCTGCCACCCCGGCGAGTACAAATCTTTCAAGTCATCACTCCTAGAGCGATCACTAGAAAGATGCTACTACGCGTGAGTTTTCGGCTTCTTCCTCGGAAAGAGGCGGACGATCTTGGTGTAGTCCTCGGGCGTGTCGATATCGTCCGACCGGCCCGGCGCCGGGATGATGTCGATCAGCTCGGGACGGCCGTGCAGCACCTGGCGCGCCCCGGCGTCCCCCTTCAGCGCGAACAGCTCTGACCACATCTCCCTCGCCAGGACGACCGGCGGCGCCCAGCCGTCGTTGCCCTGCGCGACCGCGACCGCGGGTCGCGAACCCTCGCGCCGCCAAGCGCGCAGCAACGTGGCGATGGTGCGTGAGCCGACCAGCGGCTGGTCGCCCAGCAGGATGACCGCCGCCTCGATCTCCGAGCGCATCGCTTTCAGCCCCGCCTGCAGCGAGGAGGCCATTCCGGTCGCGGCCTTCGCGTTGAAGACGAGCTCGGCCTGACCGTCGATCACGCGCTTGACGTCGTCTTCCGCGTACACGACGACCGTCTGGTGGCAGCCGCCTTCGGAGGCGGCCTCGAAGACGTGGCGGACCATCGGCACGCCGTCGAGGTCCAGCAGCAGCTTCTGAGAGCCGGGCATGCGCGAGCTGCGGCCCGCCGCGAGCACGATGCCGCCGACCGGGAGCAGCGCCATCGCCAGCCGCTCGAAGGGCGGCCGGTTGGACCGCACCACCTCGGCCTCGATGCCTGCTCGCGTCGCGATCTCGTAGAAGTCGCGAAGACGGCTGCTGTCACCGTCGACGAGCAGCAGCCTGCGTCCGGCGAGCGCTGACAGGTCCGGCACCTGGTCGGGCAGACCGACCACCGCGACCGAGCGACAGTCCTCGCGCGCGGCCACGTGCTGCAGGCCCGCGTCGAGGTCGCGGCCGCGGACGACCATCGAATGCCGGCCCTCCGGCTCGCGATAAGTCCTACCGCGGATGGGAAGGTCGAGGTCCCCCATGACGAACACCGACAAAGCCGGGACAGCATGCCAGAAGGAGCCGGGCTTACTCTCTCCTGAATGCCGATTCTTGGTGCTCATGTCGACTCCTCTGGCGGGCTCCACCTCGCGTACGAGCGGGCGAAGGCGATGGGCGCGGAGGCGATTCAAGTCCACCCTACGCCGCCTGGCTTCTGGGGGTCGCCCAAGCTCGACGAGACCCGGATCGCGACGTTCAAGGACGCGCAGGAGAAATACGGTCGCCCGCCCTTCTACTTCCACGCCGTCTACCTCATCAACCTGGCGGGCGACGACGCGACGCTGCGCCAGCGCTCGGAGAGCACGCTCGCGGGATACCTGAAGGCGGCGGACGAGCTCGGCGTCGACGGCGTGATCTTCCACACGGGCTCACACAAGGGCGGAGGATTCGAGGCGCGGCTCCCTCAGATCGCCGAGCATCTTCGTCACGTGCTCGAGAGGGCGAGCCCCAAGCGCGCGCGCCTGCTCATCGAGAACAACGCCGGCCTCGGTGGCTGCGTCGGTGCCAAGTTCGAGGAGATCCGGCAGATGCTCGACGCGCTGGGCGGCGACGAGCGCGTGTCGGTGTGCTTCGACACGTGCCACGCGTTCGCATCGGGTTATGACGAGCGCACCGGCCCCGAGGTGAAGAAGACGATCGACGAGCTCGACCGCGTCGTCGGCATGAAGAAGGTCGAGGTCGTGCACTGCAACGACTCGGTGACCGGCCTGGGGTCGAACCGCGACCGCCACGCCAACATCGGTGAGGGGCAGATCGGCGAGGAAGGCTTCCGTGCTTTGCTGCACGAGCCGCGCCTGGCGCGGCTGCCATTCATCCTCGAGGTACCCGGCGCGGGTGGCGGACCCGACGCCGAGCAGATCGCGATCCTGAAGAGGCTGGCAGGTTAGAACTCTTCCCCGCTTGCGGGGAAGTCCCCCGGCGCAGCCGGGGGAAGGGGACTCTCAAGCCCCTCCGGCCCTGCGGGCCACCTCCCCACTGCGTGGGGAGGAGTTGCTTTTCGCCGATCCCGACCCGCCGAACCGCACCGCTGTGATCTCGGCCAGGATCCCGAGCGCCGTCTCCTCCGCTCCCCTGCTCCCCAGGTCCAGGCCGATCGGCCCGTGCACCTCTGCGATCTGCGCCGCGGTGAACCCCTCCTTGCGTAACGCGTCGAAGCGGTTCTGGTTCGTCTTCCTGCTGCCGATCGCACCGACGTAGCCCGCGCCCTTGCCCAGCACCGACCGCAAAGCGGGCAGGTCGAACTTAGGGTCGTGCGTGAGGATGACGACGTAGGTCGAGCTGTCGATCGTGATCTTCGTCATCGCCTCGTCGGGCCACGCGACGACCAGCTCATCGGCCTCGGGGAAACGCTCGCGGGTCGCGAACTTCGCCCGCGCGTCGATCACGGTCACGCGGTAGCCCATGAGCTTGGCCAGGCGGTGGAGCGGGATCGCGATGTGGATCGCGCCGATGATCACCATGTGCGCGGGCCGGCGAAACGGCTCGACGAATTCGTCGCCGTTCCGGCGCGCCAGCTCTGAGCCGGGTGGCGCGCCCGGGACGAGCTGGGCCTCGCCGTCGACGAGGTTCGTGCGCAGCGTGGCCGGCTCGTTGCGCTCGAGCATCGCGATGAGCTTGCGGTGCTCCGGTCCCAGCGGCTGGACGAAGACCTCGATGTGGCCGCCACACGCGAGCCCGACCTCGAACGCCACATCGTCGGCGACCCCGAAGGCGGCGACCTTCGGCCGGCCGCTCTTCAAGACCTTCTGCGCCTCCTCGAAGACGGCGCCCTCGATGCAGCCGTTGGACACCGAGCCCGCCATCTTGCCCGAGCGGGTAACCACCATCTTGGACCCGAGCGGGCGGGGGCTCGAGCCCCACGTCTCGACCACCGTCGCGAGCGCCACGTCCTCGCCCGCGGCGGACCACTCCTTGAGCTCCTCGAGGACCTCCCTCATCGGCTCTTTCTGCTGTCGAGGCCGGCCAGCAGCTTCCCGAGGTCTTCGAGCGCGGCCACGTTGTGCGCGGCGAGGAAGTCGTCGCAGTGCGGGAGCGCGGCGGCCATCCCGCGCGTGAGCGGCTCGTAGCCCTCCGTCCCCAGCAGGGGGTTCAGCCATATCAGCCGGTGGGCCGATCGGCGCAGGTGGATGAGCTCCGCGGTGAGGTGCGCCGGGTCGCCGCGGTCCCAGCCATCGCTGACGATGATCACGACCGCGCCGTGACCGAGCACACGCCGCGCCCACCTCCGATTGAAGTCGCCCACCGCGTCACCTATGCGGGTGCCGCCGCTGAAATCGTGCACGCCCTTGCTCACGGATTCCAGGGCGCGATCGAGGTCGCGGTGACGCAGAAGGCGCGTGATGCGCGTGAGGCGCGTCGAGAAGACGAACGCCTCGAGGTCTTCGCGTCGCGCGATGGCGTGGGCGAAGATCATCAGCAGGCGCGAGTAGCGCTCCATCGAACCGCTGACGTCGCAGATCAGGACCAGCGGCCGCCGCCGCACGCGCGGCTTGCGCCGGAACAGGGTCATCAGCTCGCCGCTCGAACGGATCGCGTGTCGCGCCGAGCGGCGCAGGTCGATGCGCCCGGTGCGGGCGGGCCGAAGGCGTCGCGTCCGCCGCTCGGCCACCCGCCACGGCGCCGACTCCAGCAGCCGCCGGACCTGCTCTGTCTCCGCCCACGTCATGTCCTCGAAGTCCTTGTGCCGCAGCAGCTCCTCGGAGCTGTAGCCGCTCGAGCTCGCGGGGTATTCCTTCGGCTGCTGCTCGCGGCTCATCTGCGACGCGTTGAGGCCGAGGGCGCTGGCCCACACCTGCGCCCGCTCAGGCGCCAGGGGCAGCGTCCGGCTCCGGCCGGGGATGATGCCGGCGGTGATCCGCGGGTCCGGCGGCGCCCAGAAGATGTCGAACGCGGCCTCGAAGACCGGGAGGTCCTCCTTACGGCTGACGAACACCGAGCGCAGCGCGCTCCGGAAGTCGTCCTGCCGCTTCAGGTCGATGAAGGCAAGGGCGCGGGTCGCGTCGGTCAGCCGGCGCGGGCCGGCCTCGAGGCCGGCATCGTGGAGCAGTCGCGCAAACGCGCCCAACCTCGGCAGCAGGTCCGGCGCAACCGCCGCTGCATCAGGCACGCTGCGCCTTTTCGACCAGGGCCGGCACCTGCTCGCGCACGCGGTCCAGGTCTTCCTGGTACTTGAGCGCCGCGCCCATCGTGGCGCTCACGAGCCCCGCGTCGATGCGCGTCGCGCCGAGCGCGGCCAGCGAGCGCGCCCAGTCGAGGGTCTCGGCGACACCCGGCACCTTGTACAGGTCCATGCCTCTGAGCCCCTGGACCAGCGCCGCGACCTCGCGCGCCAACCCGTCGGCGGCCTCGGGCGCGCGAGCGCGCACGATCTCGACCTCCTTCTCGAGGTCGGGGTAGTCGATCCAGTGGTAGAGGCAGCGACGCTTGAGCGCGTCGTGGACCTCGCGCGTGCGGTTGGACGTGATGACCACGAAGGGAACCTTCTTGGCTTTGATCGTGCCGATCTCGGGAATCGAGACCTGGAAGTCGGAGAGCAGCTCGAGAAGGAACGCCTCGAACTCCTCGTCGGAGCGGTCGATCTCGTCGATCAGGAGCACGGGCGGCGTGGCGTCGTCGTTGTCGATGGCGTCGAGCAGCGGCCGGCGCAGAAGGAACTCGGGGCTGAAGATCTCGCGCTCGGCGGCGCGACGGTCCACGCCTTGACCGTCTCCCAGGAGCCGGATGTGCAGCAGCTGCCGCGGATAGTTCCACTCGTAAACCGCGTGGGCGAGGTCGATGCCTTCGTAGCACTGGAGGCGGATGAGGCGCGCGCCGAGCACGTCCGCCATCACCTTGGCGGCCTCGGTCTTGCCGACCCCCGCCTCGCCCTCGATGAACAGCGGCTTCTGGAGCTTCAGGGAGAGAAAGATCGAGGTCGCAAGCGAGCGGTCGCCGATGTACTGGCGCTCCCGCAGGCGGCGTTCGACGTCTTCGATGGAAGCGACGGCCGTCACGGTGTCAAGCCTAGATAAGACTCAACCTTGAGAGGGGGGAAGGTGAGCAGGCGCGAGGAGGCGGGGTTGAGCGCCCGCCTCCCCGTGAGCCTTTACTGGCGACCTTCCGCCTGCTGAATGGCCCGCTTGGTCAGAACCCGGGCCAGGTGCTTCTTGTACTCCGGCGACGCACGCAGGTCGCCGGCCGGGTCGAGCCCGTCCGACGCGTGCTGCGCGGCGTCCTCGGCCTTGGCCCCGTCGTGCAGTGCCTTCTCGACCGCGTTCGCGCGCACCGGCGTCGGACCGACGTTGGTCAGGCCGATGCGCCAACCGCCGTTCATCTTCTGCGCCGCGACGCCGACGATCGCCCAGTCGAACATCCGGCGGCGGAACTTCACGTACTTGTGCGGTCCGTTCGCGACCGGGAACACGACTTCGGTGACGATCTCGTCCGTCGCGAGGGGGGTCGTGAACAGGTCCTTGAAGAAATCCTTCGCGTGGATGGTGCGCTGGTTGGTGACGATGTCCGCGTCGAGCATCAGCGCCAGCGTCGGGTAGTCGCCGGCGGCGTCGGCGTGCGCGATCACGCCGCCCATCGTGCCCATGTTGCGCACCTGGTTGTCGCCGACCTCGCCCGCCACCTCGGCGAGCAGCGGGAGCTTCTCCTTGACGACCGGCGACGTCTGGATCGTCACGTGCCGCGTCAGCGCCCCGATGTGCAGCTTGCCGCCGCTCTCCTTGATGTGGTCCAGGTCCTTGATGCCGTTGATGTCGACCAGGGCCGTCGGCTGGGCGAGACGAAGACGCATGAGCGGGATGAGGCTGTGCCCTCCGGCCAGCACCTTGGCGTCCTCGCCGTACTTGTTGAGCAGTTTCGACGCCTCGTCCACGGACGAGGCGCGGGCGTATTCGAAAGCCGCAGGTATCACTTGCGTGCCCCCCTCATCATGGCCCACAGCCTGTCGGGGCTCGCGGGCATATCGACGTGCTTGATGCCCAGCGGGCTGAGCGCGTCGCAAATCGCGTTGATGACCGCGGCGCTCGCCGCGATGGTGCCGGCCTCACCGATGCCCTTCACGCCGAGGTCGTTTGTCGGCGAAGGGGTGACCGTGTGGTCGAGCCCCATGACCGGGATCTCACCGATGCCAGGGATGTTGTCGTCGAGCAGCGTGCCCGTCTTGAGCTGGCCCGACGCCTCGTCGTAGACGACCTCCTCGTACAGGGCCTGGGCGATCCCCTGCGCCACACCGCCGTGGATCTGCCCGTCGACGATCATCGGGTTGATGATGTTGCCGCAGTCGTCGACGGCGACGTACTTCTCGAGCTGCGCGTTCCCCGTCTCGGCGTCGATCTCGACGACGGCGATGTGGGTGCCGAAGGGCCACACGAGGTTGGGCGGGTCGAAGTACGCCACCGCCTCGAGGCCCTGCTCCATGCCTTCGGGAAGGCTCATGCCGTAGCTCGCGAAGGCCACCTCGCCGAAGGCCTTCGACTTGTCGGGCGAGCCTTTGACGTGGAAGCTGCCGTGCTCGTACACGATGTCCTCTTCGGCCGCCTCGAGCATGTGCGCGGCGAGCTTCTTGGCCTTGTCGACGACCTTGCCCACGGCCTTGCTGATCGCCACGCCGCCGACGGCGAGGCTTCGACTGCCGTAGGTGCCGTAGCCGAACGATGTGCCCTCGGAGGTGTCGCCGTGGCGCAGCTCGACGCTCTCGTACGGCACGCCGAGCTGGTCCGCGACGATCTGGGGGAAGGTGGTCTCGTGACCCTGGCCGTGTGAATGCGTGCCGGTGTAGACGAGCACCGCCCCGGTGGGCGTGACGCGGACCTGCGCCGACTCGACCAGCGCGATGCCGCCGGTCGCGGGAGCCGTGGCCGCGCTCGGGCCGAAGCCGCAGAGCTCGATCCACGTTGAAACGCCGATGCCGAGGTACTTGCCCTGCTTGCGCGCGTCGGCCTGCCGCTTGCGGACGTCGTCGTAACCCGCGAGCTCGAGCGCGCGGTCCAGCGCCTTCTCGTAGTCACCCGAGTCGACGACCAGGCCGAAGTTCTGGGTGAAGGGGAACTCTGACGGCTGGATGAAGTTCTTGCGCCGGATCTCGACCGGGTCCATCTTCAGCTCACCGGCGACGAGATCGACCATACGCTCGACGAGGTGCGTGGCCTCCGGCCTGCCCGCTCCGCGGTACGGGTCGGTGGGCACCCGGTTCGTCAGGATGCCGATGGTCCGGGCGGTGATCCCCCCCGGCCACTTGTACGCGCCACCCGCCATGAGGCACGCGCAGGCCTGGAAGCCGGCGAACGTGCCGTGGTAGGCGCCGATGTCGAGGAATTGCGTCACGCGCATGGCGAGCAGCGAGCCGTCCTTCTTCGCCGCCACCTCGACGTCGTAGAACTGACCGCGCCCGTGGGTGGCGTTCTGGATCGACTCGGTCCTCGTCTCGATCCACTTCACCGGCCGGTCCGCGAGGCGCGACATGGCCGGAACCAGGTAGTCCTCGGGATACGGGCTGATCTTGCTTCCGAAACCGCCGCCGACGTCAGGCGAGACGACGCGCACCTGGCTTTCCTTGAGGCCCATCGCGCCGGAGACGAAGAGGCGGATGAAGTGCGGGTTCTGGCTCGACATCCAGATGGTCAGCTTCTTGTCGAAGCCCTCGTACTCGGCGAGCACGCCGCGCGGCTCCATGGGAACCGGCGCGACCCGGTTCTGCAGGATCCGCTGCTTGACGACGACGTCGGCGTCCTTGAACGCCGCCTCCGTGACCTCCGGCCCGGTGTAAGGGATGTCCCAGCCGATGTTGTCCGGTCCGTCGACGTGCACCTTCGGAGCCTTCGGGTCGAGCGCCTTCTCGAGGTCCATCACCGCCGGCAGCTCGTCGTACTCGACCTGGATCAGGTTCGCGGCGTCGGCGGCCTGGCTCTTCGTCTCCGCCAGCACGGCGGCGACGATCTCGCCCTGGTAGCAGACCTCCTTCTCGGCGATGGGGAAGCGGTCGGGCACGTACTTCTTGGCGGCCGTGAAGGCAGGCGTCGTCGGGTGCGTGCCGGCCAGCTGGCCCTTGAAGTCGCGCGCGGTGTAGACGCCGACGACGCCGGGCGCCTTGCTCGCGTCGGTGACGTCGATGCTCTTGATCCGAGCGTGCGCCAGCGGGCTGCGCACGAACGCGGCGTACACGGTGCCGGTGCGGGTGAAGTCGTCGATGTAGTGGCCGTGACCCGTGATCAGGCGCGGGTCTTCGCGACGATGGATCTTGGCGCCGACGAGCTGCGTTACCGCCATCTCACTCGCCTCCGGCGGCGACGGTGGCTTTCTTGCCGGCGGATCCGCTCATCGTCTTCGAGGCGGTCTTGACCGCCTTGATGATGTTCACGTAACCGGTGCAGCGGCACAGGTTGCCCTCCAGGCCGTGCCGGATCTCATCGTCGCTGGGGTTCGGATTCTGCGACAGCAGGTAGGCCGTGGCCATGATGAAGCCAGGAGTGCAGTAACCGCACTGGAGCCCATGCTCGTCCCAGAACGCCTGCTGGATCGGGTGCAGCTCGCCGTCCTTGGCCATGCCCTCGATCGTCGTGAGGTTTTTACCTTCGGCCTGGACCGCGAACATCGTGCAGCTCTTGACGGCCTTGCCGTCGACCAGGATCGTGCACGCCCCGCACTGGCTCGTATCGCAGCCGACGTGCGTGCCCGTCAGTCCCAGGTTGTCGCGCAGGTGGTGCACGAGCAGAAGGCGTGGCTCCACCTCATGCTCGTGCCGGCGGCCGTTGACGGTTGTCGCGACCTTGTGCTTCATCGGTCCTCCTAATCCCCTCCCATGGCACGCTCGGGGTGCCCCGCGCGCGGTGAACGAACCCAGTCGCTAGATCAACCCTTCTATTGCGCTACTTTTAGCCGGGAAATGCAACTGGAGAATTCCTTCCAGGTCGGCGCGCCTCCGGACAGGGTCTTCGCCTACCTGCTGGACATCAACAAGGTAGTCGGTTGCGTTCCCGGCGCGGAGCTGACCGAGGTGGTCGACGCGAGCACGTTCAAAGGCAAGGTCAAGATCAAGGTCGGGCCGATCACCGTCGCCTACAACGGCACCGCGAGGATCGTCGAGAAGGACGAGGAGCGGCGCGTGGCGATCCTCGAGGCGAGCGGCAAGGAGACCACCGGGCCAGGTTCCGCGCAGGCCCGCGCAACGATGACGGTGACCGAGCAGGGCCCCGGCTCGACGGTCGTATTGGCCACCGACTACACGGTCGCCGGCCGGGTCGCCAACTTCGGACGCGGCGTCATGGAGGACGTCTCCCGGCGCCTGGTCACGCAGATGGCCGACTGCATCAAGCAGCAGCTGGAGGGTCCGCACGGCGCGTCGTCGGGACAGGAGACCGCGCTCCCCGCCGGCGCGGCCTCGGAGGTCAGCGCGGCCGAGACGCCGGCCATCGCCGGTGGCGACGTGGCCGCCGCGCCGGCGGCGGCGCCGCCCGCCCAGGCCAAGCCGGTCAACGCGCTCTCGCTCTTCTTCGCCGTCCTCTGGGACCGCATCAAGCGTCTCTTCGGCGGCGGTAGCCGCTCGTGAGCACGGCGGTCAGAACCGCC
>CBJLKR010000045.1:0-12695 GCA_966423695.1 uncultured bacterium
GCCAGGACTGCCCCCGTCGAAGGGTCGTGCGCGGCGAGCAAGGTTCCCTTCGGGTGCTCGGCAAACTTCCCCGCCAGGGCGACTCCGGAGTACGTCCCGCCGACCTTCATGCCGAACGCGCCGAGGATCGCCTCCGCGCGCTTGTCCGCGTGGCCTGTTTGCTCGTTCCCTTGCGCCTTCGCCTCGACCTTCACTTCCAGACCTCCTTGAGCTGCGTCAAGTATCCGAGCTTGGCGCTCGATCCGCGGCGACGGTGGGGGCGCGCCGCTACCATCCTGACGACGGGCAAGAGCGCGGTGGAGCAGACCGACCTCGAAGTCGTGCCGCTGACGGAGCTGGAGAGGAGCTACCTCGTCGACGCCTGGCTGTCGTACGTCCACGCGCTGCCGGCGGCGATTGAACCTGACCTCGAGAGCCTGCTTCGCAACCCGATATTCAAGACGACGATGAACCGGATCCTGGTCGACCACGACTTCGAACCCTTCACCGCCACGTTTCGCTGGGACCCGGACGAGCAGCTGGTGATCCTGGCCCGGCGGTTGCCGTCCGCTCGACCGCTCGACGGGACCTAGTCGATCGTTTCGATCACCGACCCCGTCTTGATCAGCCCGTCCCCAAGCACGTCGGCGCGGAGACCGCCGCGGTGGATCAGCGGGCGCAGTACGCCTTTGGCGGTGAGCCGCTCCAGGTGCGCACAGGGTTCGCACAGCCGCCTGCCGGCGCACTCGACGTCGCCAACACGGAAGCGGCGACCGACCAGCGCGTTCAGGTCGATGCCCCGAGTGACGAGATTTCTTCGCGCGTCGACGGGCTCGAGCCGGCCGCCGTCGGGTAGCTTGAGGACCTCGATGACCTCGGCTTCGATCAGCGTGAGGTCGTAGCCCGTGCCGAGACCGTTCTTGGGAGTGAACGTGCCCACCTTCGCCGCGTATCGGTCCCCCGCCAGGCCCCGGCCGGCGATCGCGCGCGCCTCCTCGACGGCGCGCATCGGACCTGTCGGACGTTCCGTCACTGCGATCACCTCGACGCGGCCTTGCAGCCGCGGCCGCGGTGCGGGACGCGAGCTCAGCGCAGGGTCGAGCCCCGCCAGCGCGTAACCCATGCGCACGTCGAGGTCTGCGGACGCCGACCCGACAAGGGACGGGTCCTGGGGGCTCAGCACCACGCCCGACGGGGAGCCGAACATCAGCACCGCGCGGTCGTCGACGATCGCGACCCAGTACCCGGGCCATTGAAACGAGGCGGGGTCGGCGATGGGAACCAGGCCCACGCCGCGGCCCGCCAGCCACCCACGCCACACCGAGAGGGCCGCATCGACGCCGGCGGCCGGCACGGGTACGTCGTCCACCGCACTTTCCGTCGCCGAGGCGAGGCACGCGGCGAACGAACGCGTCAGCGGGAGAACGCCAGGCGAGTCGGGCATGGCGTGATGTTGCCAGGTCGGCTGTCGCGCCGACGTGGAGATGCTGGTGGCCGATATGGCAATTGCGAGCTAGTTGGCCGTAACGTCCGCGTGGAGCGGGTATTTCCCAGCCAGATCCCTGCATTTGCTACATTTCCGAGATGCCCGACGACCTGAGGATCGGCAAGGCGGCTGAGCTGCTCCGCGTCAGCCCGGACACGGTTCGCCGGCTGATCGACGCCGGGCAGATCAAGACGGTGCGATCGCCCGGCGGCCAGCGGAAGATCGACCGCGCGGCGCTCGCCCGCTACATGGCCGCGCAGCCGCGCCAGACACCGCCCGCGGTCGTCAGCCAGTCGGCGCGCAACCGGTTCCAGGGGATCGTGACCCGGGTCGTGAAGGACCGCGCCGCGGCGCAGGTCGAGATGCAGGCAGGACCGTACCGGATCGTGTCCCTCATGACGCGCGACGCGGCCGATGAGCTGGGGCTCAAGCCCGGGGTGCTGGCCATCGCGTCGGTGAAGGCCACCAACGTCGTCATCGAGCTTCCTGGAACATGAGGTCGTTCGTCGCGCTCTTCGCCGCGACGCTGCTGCTCGCAGCCTGCGGAGGTTCGTCGTCACCCCCTCCCTCTTCGGCTGTCGGGGGAACCGTCGAAGTGTTCGCCGCCGCGTCGCTGACCGATTCCTTCAACGCGCTCGGCCGCGACTTTCAGCAAGTGCACAGCGGCGTGACGGTGAAGTTCAGCTACGCCGGCACGCCGACGCTCGTGACCCAGATCGAGCAAGGCGCGCAGGCCGACGTCTTCGCTTCGGCCGATACGACGAACATGGACCGGCTCAAGGCGGCGGGTTACACGACCGGCGATCCGCAGGTCTTCGCCCACAACCTGCTCGAGATCGTCGTGGCGCGCGGCAACCCCAAGCGCATCAACAGCCTCGCGGACCTCGGCAGGCCCGGGATCGTCTACATCTCCGAGGCCGCGACGGTACCCGCCGGCAAGTACTCGCTCCAGGCTCTGCAGAAGGCGGGCGTGACGGTCACGCCGAAGAGCCTCGAGACCGACGTCAAGTCCGTGATCAGCAAGATCGAGCTCGGCGAGGCGGATGCCGGGATCGTCTACACGACCGACGTCAAGGCGGCGGGAGACAAGGTGACGGGCGTCCCGATCCCGGATGGCTACAACGTCGTCGCGACCTATCCGCTCGTCGCCGTGAAGGGTTCGAAGAACGCGGCCGCCGCCAAGGCGTTCATCGCCTACGTGCTGTCGTCAACCGGGCAATCGACACTCGCGTCGTTTGGCTTCCAGCACGCCTGAGCACATGAGGCGCCAGGGTGCGCCCCTGCCGATCGCGATCCTCGCGGTCGCCGGGGCGCTGTTCTTCATCCTGCCGCTGGCGGGCCTGATCCTCAGGACGCCATGGGGCGACGCGGTCGCCGCGCTCACGAGCGCCGACACGCTGCAGGCGTTGCGCCTGTCGCTGATCGCTTCGCTGTCGGCGACCGGTCTCGCGATCGTGCTCGGAGTGCCGCTGGCGTGGGTGTACGCGCGCGTGGACTTTCCGGGGCGATCCATCATGCGTGCGCTCACGACCCTGCCGATGGTGTTGCCGCCGGTCGTGGGAGGCATCGCGCTGCTGCTGGCGTTCGGCCGCAGCGGTCTCGTCGGCGGGTGGCTCGACAGCGCCCTCGGGCTCACGGTGCCGTTCACCACGCTCGCGGTCGTGCTGGCCGAGACCTTCGTCGCCATGCCGTTTCTCATCCTCACCGTCGAGGCGGGGCTGCGATCGATGGACCGCCGCTACGAGGACGCCGCGCGGACGCTGGGCGCGAGCCGGTGGACGGTCTTCTCGCGCGTGACCATGCCTCTCGTCGCGCCTTCCCTGTTCGCCGGAGCCGTGCTGTGCTGGGCGCGGGCGCTGGGCGAGTTCGGCGCGACCATCACCTTCGCGGGCAACTTCCCCGGCGTCACGCAGACGATGCCGCTCGCGGTCTACCTCCTGCTCGAAAGCAACCCCGAGGGCTCGTTCGTGCTGAGCCTCATCCTGCTCGCCGTATCGCTGGTCGTGCTTGTCGGCCTCCGGGATCGCTGGCTCGGATCCGCGTGACCCTCGACGCTGACGTCCGCGTGTCCGCCGGCGCTCTCGATCTCGACATGCACGTCAAGGTCGACGAAGGCGAGGTCGTCGCCCTGCTCGGTCCGAACGGGGCGGGCAAGACGACGCTGCTGCAGGCGATCGCGGGCATCGTTCCCCTCCGCTCGGGCCGGGTCGCGCTCGACGGCCGCGTCCTCGAGGACACCGGGGCCGGACAGTACGTGCCGCCTGAGCGACGATCGATCGGGTTCGTGTTCCAGGACTACCTGCTCTTCCCTCACCTCAGCGTGGCCGACAACGTCGCCTTCGGGCTTCGGGCCAAGGGCGTCGCGAGCGCCGAGGCGCGCGAGAAGGCGATCAAGTGGCTCGACCGGGCCGGCCTTGCCGATTACCGGGCGGCGAAACCCGCGCAGCTTTCCGGCGGGCAGCGGCAGCGAGTCGCGCTGGCGCGCGCGCTCGCGCCCGAGCCGCGCATGCTCCTGCTAGACGAGCCGCTCGCGGCCCTCGACGCGACGGCGCGAGCCGCGGTGCGACGCGACCTGAAGTCGCACCTGGCGTCGTTTCACGGGGTGCGCATCCTGGTCACGCACGACCCGCTGGAGGCAGCGGTCCTTGCCGACCGTCTGATCGTGATGGAGCACGGCAAGGAGGTTCAGACCGGGACTCCGGTCGAGGTGACGGAGCATCCGAGATCGCGCTACGTCGCCGACCTCGTCGGCGTGAACCTGCTGCGAGGCCACGCGGACCGCGGTGCGGTGCGGATGCCGGACGGCACCGTGGTGGCGGCGGTCGACGCCCAGTCCGGCGACGTCTTCGCCGTGATCCACCCGCGGGCCGTTTCCCTGCATCGGGCGCGGCCCGAAGGCAGCGCGCGCAACGTCTGGCCGGGACACGTGCACGGGGTCGAGCTGTACGGCGACCGGGCGCGGGTGCGGATCGACGGCCAGGTTCAGCTCGTGGCCGAGGTGACGCCGGCGGCGCTGTCCGAGCTCAAACTCGGCGAGGGCGGTGAGGTTTGGCTGTCCTTCAAAGCCACCGACGTGGCGGTGTACGCGGCCTGACGGCCGAGCGTCTAGTCCGTCCCGACCTTGCGGACTTCGTCCCCGACGCGGACCGTCCCGCTCTGGACGACGCGGGTGTTGATGCCGCGGAAGCTCACGGCCGTGCCTTCCTGGGAGTTGGCGAATGCGCGCGCCACCTGTCCGAACCGGGCGGAGAACTTCTCGCAGCCGAGGTGCGGCTGGCCCGTCGCCTCGAGTACCGCGGAGCCGATCGCCAGCCGTGTCCCCGCGGGGAGATTGTCAGGGCTCAGGTCGAAGTCGACGTAAAGCTGGTCGCCGGCGAGCGCCCATCGGGATCGATCCCCGGCCACGACCTCGGCCGCACGCACGTTCATGACCGTGACCTGCGCCTTGGGGTTCGGCTTGCTGCCGCGGCTCCAGCGGTCGGCGACGACGCCGAGGTCGATATCGAGCTGGGCGGAGGTGAGCTCGACACGCCGGTCGACGCCGGGCCGGGCGACGATGAGCTTCAGCGTCCCTACGTCTCTGGGCGCCTGGCGAATGTTGGCGAGTGCGTCCTGCAGCTCTTCGAGCGTGCGTTCGACGCGCCTGACTTCGACCGATTCGGCCACGGTGTCGCGCCATTATCCCCCTCACGAATCTGAGCCGCTCAGTCGCCCATTAGAGCTGTGTTGCGTCAGAATCGCGGCAGTGATCCCGCCCGCGCTCGACGACCGAGTCAGGGCCGGCCTGGCCGCGCTCGACCGGCACGCGTGGAGTGAGTCTTACGAGCTCTTGAAGGCCGCCGACGCCGACGGCCTGCTCGGCGGCCGAGAGCTCGAGCAGCTCGGGCTGGCGGCATGGTGGCTCGGCCGGCTGGACGACTCTCTCCAGACGATGGAGCGCGCATACGAGGCCAACACCGCCGCCGGCGACCACCGCGCCGCGGCGCACGTCGCTCTCGAGCTGGCTCGCGGCTACGCCTGGAAGTCCGCGCGGTCGCAATCGATGGGCTGGCTGTCGAGAGCGGCTCACCTCGTCGAGTCGCACCCGAATTCGCCGGCGCTGTCAGAGCTGCTGCTGACGAAGGCGATGGCGGCAGACTCCGCGCAGAACCTCGAGGCGGCGGAGACGCTGGCCGCGCAGGCTCTCGACGCCGCCCGCCGCTTCGACCTGCGCGATGAAGCCGCCCTGGCGATGGAGCTGCTCGGGTCCCTGCTCGCCAAACGCGGTGAGGTCGCGCGCGGCTTCGAACTGGTCGACGAGTCCACCGCGATGGCCGTCGGCGGCGAGCTTTCGCCGCGCACGACCGGCGTCATCTACTGCCAGACGATCGCGCTGTGCCACGACCTCGCCGATTTCGAGCGCGCCGGCGAATGGACCGAAGCGGCGACACGCTGGTGCGAGCGCCGCTCCATCTCCGGCTTCCCGGGCGTCTGCCGCGTGCACCGGGCTGAGATGCTGCGGCTGCGCGGCGCCTGGGCGCGCGCCACGACGGAGGCCACGACCGCCACAGAGGAGCTGCCCGGATACAACCCGCAGCAGGCGGGAGCGGCCTTTCGCGAGCTTGGCGAGCTGCGGCTGCGCATCGGCGATCTCGACGGCGCCGACCAGGCCTTCCGGCGCGCCCACGAGCTGGGTGCCGGTGCAACTCCCGGGAGCGCCCTCCTGCAGCTGGCCCGCGGCGACAAGCAGGGCGCGGCGGCCGCGATTCGGCGGGCGCTGGACGCCGTCCGCGACCGCGTCGCCCGCGGCCGCCTGCTCCCCGCGCAGGTGGAGATCGCGCTGGAGACCGGCGATCTCGAGGCGGCCGCGGCAGCCGCCGCCGAGCTCCAGGGCCTGGCCGACGACTTCGGCCGGCCGCTGTTCCGCGCCGAGGCGGCAACCGCCGCGGGCCGGCTCGCGCTGGCACGCGGCCAGTCGGCCGAGGCGAGCAACGCCCTCGTGGCGGCCGTCCGCGAATGGATCGTGGTCGATGCGCCGTTCGAAGGCGCCCAGGCTCGCGTGCTGCTGGCGAAGGCGTACGCCGCGGAGGCAGACCTCGCCGCCGCCCGATTGGAGCTCGAGACCGCCAAGGCCGTCTTCGAACGTCTCGGGGCTGGAGGCCCCGCGCTGGAGGCGGGCCGGCAGCTCGAGGGCCTGTCCGGCGGGCACGGCGCGGCGCCGCCCGGCCACCGGGCGTACCTGTTCACCGACATCGTGACGTCGACGAATCTCGTCGAGCTGATCGGCGACGACGCGTGGTCGGAGCTGGTCCGCTGGCACGACCGCACGATGCGCGAGCTCTTTGCCGAGCATGGCGCGCGCGACGTCGAGACGCGTGGTGACGGCTTCTTCGTGATCTTCGACGGCGCCGGGGACGCGGCGCGATGCGCGATCGCCATCCAGCGTGCCCTTGCCGATCACCGCCGGCAGCATGGGTTCGCTCCGAAGGTGCGGATCGGCCTGCACGCAGCGGCATCGCATCAGGTCGAGGACGGCTATCACGGTGTCGGAGTCCACGTCGCGGCCAGGATCGCCGGCCTGGCTGAAGGCGACCAGATACTGGCCAGCATCAGCAGCCTCGAGGAGGTGCCCGGGCTCGAGCTGTCGGACCGCCGTGAGGTCACGCTGAAAGGCATCGCAGAGCCCGTCGAGGTCGCCGCGATCGGCTGGCGATAGCGACCACATGCACTTCTGCCTGATGCATCCCGCCCTCGAGGCTGTCTGACCGTCCGGTCAAGAGTTCCCGCATCCGGCTCAGAGAATCAGGGCCGATCGACCCGTAGCCGCCGAGGTCGCGTGGCGCACCCTCAAGCGAATGCTCGCCCAGGCGTCGACGACCATGCCCTATCCGTCGAGCACGGTCGCCGCCGCGCTGGCGGAACCGGCGCACCCCTGGGCCGTGTCCCTGGACACTGACGGCCGAGCCCAGCTGGCCAGGATCGGCGTGAACATCGGCCGGGTGTCCATCTACAAGCAGGTTCGGCTGGAGGTCGGCGCGTCGACGGCCACGCTCCGGTCGGAGTCGGTGATGCTGCCCGTCAGCTGGGTCGCGCTCGGCGGGCCTCCCGTCTTTCCGAAGATGGAGGGCACGCTCCACGTCGAGCCGGACGGTGCCGGCGGC
Organism: uncultured bacterium; assembly: GCA_966423695.1. GTDB lineage: Bacteria > Chloroflexota > Dormibacteria > Dormibacterales > Dormibacteraceae > 40CM-4-65-16. Next base: position 7,606 of record CBJLKR010000045.1, read on the forward strand.
TGCAAACTGACCCTGAACGCGCGCTACGACCCGCCGATGGGCAAGCTCGGCGTGCTGATCGACCGCGCTCTAATGCACCGCATCGCGCAGGCGACGATGGGCGATTTCGTCGAGCGCCTCGCAGGCGCCGTCGCCTCCGAGCTGGCGTTAGGGCGAGCGGCGGGCTGACGCGCCCGCCGCTCCGCAGACTGGTCTGTAAACCTCTACGACGCCGTCCCGAAGTAGGCGTCTTCGCCGTGGCCGTGCCGGCCGTCGAAGTTGTTGACGTCGTTGCGCATATCGGTCCAGTAGGCGACCACGCCCCCGCTTGGCATCGTCGCGATGCCGCTGTAGTCGCCGATGAAGGCGCTCGCGTGCGGGAAGCTCGGGTTGGGGCTGCGCCGGAACCAGGCGTCGCCCGTCGTCGGATCGGAGCTCGCTGTGGTGATCGTCTTGGTCGCGAAGGTCAGAGATCCCGCGGAATTCTCGGTCGCGATGCTGTAGCCGTACAGGTGGTTGGCGGGATCGACCGAGCGGTCGAAGTAACCGATCCTGAGCAACCCGTTCTTGTCGTACGCGCCCCAGGGCATGAACTGGTCGCCGGCGAGTTTCAGCGCAACCGGAGAGCTCCATGTGCGGCCGTGGTCGAACGACTGGCTGACGATGACGTCGGAGTTGGTCTTGGCGGTGTAGGGGTCGGCGGGAGCCGGCTGGGTGCTGTTGCGCATGTCCGACCAGACCATCGCGAGGTGCGCGGAGTTGGTCGGGTCCGCGGTGAGATCACCGGCGGCCCAGGTCCGGAACTGGCTGTCCTGGTAGGTCTGCCGGCCGTCCTGGTCGAAGGGGTAGTCGGTGGCGCCGTCGGCTATCTCGGACTGGATTGTGAAGGGTCCGGCGACGCGCGCGCCGGTGGTGGGGCTGACCTCGACGACGCGAACGTCGTCCCGTCCGGTGGTCAGGTTGCGCGTGTTGAGGTAGGAGACGAAGATCCGGCCGTCCGCTGCGACGGTCGGGGTCGAGACGAAGGCTTCGTTGTCCGTGCCGGAGACGACCACAGGCGCCGTCCACGTGGCGCCGAAGTCGTGCGTCACCGACGCGAGGATGGTCGACCCGATCAGGCGGCCCTTCTGGCCGAGCCGGAAGTCGCCAAAGCTCACGATCGCGTTGCCGCTGCCCCAGGCGGCGACGTACTCCTTGTCGAGCAGGTCGCCAACGCCTGTTTCGACGCCGCTGCCGGCAGCGACGCGGACCGCCTTCCAGGTCTTGCCGCCGTCCCCGGAGTTGGAGACGAGGACGTCAGGGTTCTGCGCGTTGAACGGGCCGACGAAACGAAACCCAAGCGTGGCGTAGTACGCGTGCCCGGAGGCGTCGAATGCGAGCGCCGGGTCGCCCGTCCCCTGGTACGCGGAGTTGCTGAACAGCCCGTACTCCGCCCAGGTCTTGCCGCCATCAAAGGTGACGTGGGCGCGCGAGAGAACCGTCTCCGACACGTGGCCGTCGGGGTTCAACGTCAGCTGGTAGTCGTTCGCGCCGCCGATGATGTGATTCGGGTTCGTAGGGTCGACGGCGATCGACGTCTCGTTGTGCGCGCCGGCGGTTCCGTCGTTGCAGTCCGTGTTCACGTTGGCGTCGCTGGACGTCGCCGTGCTGCAGATCGCGACGCCCGCGACGGCCGGGTTGGTCGGCGAGTCGAACGCGGCGTTGGTCACGGGAGACGGGGCATCCCACACGTTGTGGGTGAAGTCGACCGGCTGCGGATTGGTGTCCGCCGCCGCCGGCATGCTCTGACTCAGGGCCACGACCGCAACGCTCGCCAGGAGCGTCAGCCAACGGGTACTCCGCACCACCATCCTCCTTGGGCACACGCCCGCAAGCGGTTGAAATCGGTTCGCCACTCTGGCACGAAAGGGTCCGTCTTGCAAGCGACGAATTCAGCGGAGGCGGCGCCTTTGCTTAAGAAGGCCCGGCCCGAGGAAGCTAGGCCCGTGCCTCCGAGAACGCCTCCGTGGCCACGGAACCGGCGCCCGGCGGGTTACCGCCTCCGCACACCAGGAAGCGGCCGTCGCCAAGCACGCTGCCCGTCGCCACCCAGCGTGCGACCGCAAGAGGCGCGCCCTCCGACCACAGGTGCACCACCGGATCGAAGAGGATGACACTGGCGAGCAGGACCGGCGTGTAGCCGGTGCTCGCGACGGTGGCCGGGTCGTACTTCTCCTCCAGGCCACCGGCCACCGCAACCTTCCCGTCCCCGAGGACTCCGACCGCAGGCGCGATCCGCGGCGGCAGGCTGGTCGTGGAGGCCCAGGCGCCGGCGACTGGGTCGTAGATCTCGGCCGGAGACGCGTCTTTGGTGCCGCCGACGACGAGCACCTGGCCGTTCGGCAACATCGCCATCGCGTGACCGACCCGACCGACCGACATCGGAGCCGCTGCCGTCCACACCTTTGTGGCGGGGTCGTAGACCTCGGACGTGGCCAGCGGTGAGCCGAACAGGACAGAGGCGTCGAGCGAGCCTCCAGTGTCGATGCTGACTCCACCCGTGACCAGGACTCTGCCGTCGCGGAGGAGGGCCGCGACCGGCCGGTCCCGCGCCACCGCCAGCGCCCCCACCGCGCTCCAGGAATTCGTCTTCGGGTCGTACACCTCGGCGGACGAGAGCGGCTTGCCGGGCTGGCGGCCGCCGACCACCAGCACGGTGCCGTCGCCCAGCAGCGCCGCTTGATGGTTGGCCCTCGCCTGGGCGAGGCTGCCGGCCGGCGACCACGAGTTTGTAGCCGGGTTGTACATCTCGGCGGTGCCGCGACCTGGACCGAGGCCGCCGGCCACCAGGACCCTGCCGTCGCGCAGCAGCGTGGCGGTGTGGCGGGCGCGCGGGCTGGCCATCGACGGCGCCTGCGACCACCTGTTGCTCTTGGGGTCGTAGATCTCGACGGTCGCAAGTGGAAACTCGCTCTGCTGGCTTCCACCGGCGACGAGCACGCGCCCGTCGAGGAGGACGGTGGCGGTCGCGTCCAGGAGACCGGTCGGCATATCAGGCAGCCGCGTCCACGCCCCCACGCCCGCGGTCGCCTGAGGACTCGGCGTCGCGGGCGGGGTCGGGCCGCCGACGGCGGGCGCCCAGGTGGCGCCGTCGAACGTCCACGTGTCGTTTCCGTGCAGGCCGCCGAAAAGCACGACGACTTCTCGCCACTCGTCATAGGCCAGGGCCGGCCGTTCACCGTTGACCCAGCGCCCCGGCGGCGAGCACCGCGGGGTTCTGACCACCCATGTCGGGTCCTGGCCAGGGAGCCAGGTCCAGGTTTCTCCGCCCGGTCCGTACCTGACGAAACCCGCCTGCTGCGCGCCCGGGGCGTAGGCCACGTTGCCGACGAATCCTGTCGTCGCGGGCCACGAAACGCCAAGCGAGGACCACGCGCCGCCCGCCAGCTGGTACACGCCCACGTTGCCGATGACGAGCAAAGATCCCTTGACCTTCGGCGATGCGACCACCGCGTGCGCGGCCCCGAACAGCGGCCCCTGGTCGGCCACCACCAGGCTCCAGTCTGTGCCGTCCCAGGCCCAGACGTCACTCCGGTCCCCCTGCGCAGTGCCGCCAACCAGAACCACGCCGCCACGGGAAGGGTCCGCGGTCATCGCCGCATCCACGCGGCTCGGCGGCATGTGAGCCGGATGTTGCTGAGCCCAGGTGCGACCGTCCCACGTCCATGTCTGGGGCACCGGCCCCGGCTCGTAGAGAACCATCCGGTGGTTTGTCGTGTCGTAGGCCATGGCCGCGTCCGTGGCGCCTGGTGGACTCTGGGGTGGGTGTTCTTGACTCCAACGCCGGCCGTCCCAGGTCCAGGTGTCGTCGAGAGGTCCCGGGCCGCCGCCGAACAGGACCATCACCCGGCGATCGACGTCGAAGGCGAAGGCGGCGTTCGCTCGCGCGGGCGGGGCGTCAGGGTTCTGTGCCGAAGATGAGCACACCGCCGCCCCGCTCGACGGCGAGGCGGAGCGGACGCCTGATGCCGGACCGCCGGTCAAGGGCGCCGCACATCCAGACAGGAGGACGATCGCCGCGCCGAGAGCCAGGCCCTTGCCGTACGTGGTCAATCGATCCTTTTCCTTCGATGGCAACGGCTTGCTCGCCGAGCGGGTTACGGGTCCACCCTTCCGCTCCGCTCTGGCTTCCGACCGGTGCGTAGCATGTTGAACGTCCAACGGGACCTCTGCACATTGGAGGAAGTGTCATGAGCGCGAAGAAGAAGCCGGCCGCGAGCACCGGCGTCAAGGCATCCAAGCTGCTCTCGGACGAAGAACGAGCCGCGATGCGGGAAACGCTCAAGGAGCGAAGGCGGGCGCTCTCGGGCGACGCGGACGGGGAAAGTGACGTACTCGCAAAGATCGCCGAGATGCCGGAACCGGACCGCAGCATCGCCAGGCGGCTCAACGCCGTCATCAAAGCCAGCGCCCCGAACCTCTCACCGAAAACGTGGTACGGGATGCCCGCGTATGCCAAGGACGGCAGGATCGTCTGCTTCTTCCAGAGCGGGCAGAAGTTCAAGTCGAGATACGCGACGTTGGGCTTCCAGGACGCCGCGAAGCTCGACGATGGTGACTTCTGGCCGACCTCGTTTGCGCTGAAGAGCCTGACCGCCGCCGTCGAGGACAAGATCGCCAAGCTCGTCAAGAGGGCGGCGAGCTGACGCGGGAGCACCGGCGCCGCCGATTTCACGCGTGACATCGGCATCCGAGGTCGACGCCAAGATCAAGAGCCTTCGTGATTGGCGTGGCAAGAGGCTGTCACAGCTCCGCACCTTGATCAAGAAGGCCGACCCAATGGTGGTCGGGGAGATGAAATGGAAGAAGCCGAGCAATCCATCGGGAGTGCCGGTCTGGTCTCACGACGGGATCATCTGCATCGGGGAACCACTCAAGAACGCGACCAGGTTGACGTTTCCTCACGGCGCCTCGATCAAGGATCCGAAGAAGCTCTTCAACGCAAGGCTGGACAGCGGCTCAGTTCGAGCCATCGACTTCCACGAGGGCGACGCCGTGGATGAGGCCGCTTTGAAAGCGATCATCCTGGACGCTGTGCGGCTCAACACGTCGAAGGTGAGGAAACGCTAGGC
>CBJLKR010000046.1:0-12669 GCA_966423695.1 uncultured bacterium
GGCTCGATTCGGTCGGCCGACGGCACGCGCCTGGCGTATCGCGCGTGGCAGGTCGCCGGCCCGCGGCTGACCTTCGCCGTCGTCCACGGTCTTGGCGAGCACGGCGGCCGCTACGAACGGTTCGCGCGCGGAATGGCGCCGTACGGCATGGCGACTTTCGCGCTCGACCTGCGGGGCCACGGCCGCAGCGAGGGGCAGCGCGGCCACGTCGACGCGTGGGCGAACTGGGTCGACGATGCCGCGAGCTTCGTGGCGCATGTGGAGAGCCAGGTAGGCGGCGAGGTCGTCCCGCTGGGTCACTCGTTCGGCGGTGTGGTCATGCTCAGCACGGTCCGGTCGGGCAAGCTGCGCAACGCGCGGCGGTTCATCGTCTCCAGCCCGGCGCTCAGGTTGAAGGTCAAGGTGCCGGCGTGGAAGACGACGCTGGGCGGCATCGCGTCACGCGTCGCGCCGCGGGTGGCGATGGACAACGAGGTCGACCCGGGAGCCGTGTCGCGCATCCCCGAGGTGGTCGAGGCTTACCGCACCGACCCTTTGGTGCACCACAAGATCTCGAGCCGGCTCTACGCCGAGTGGGCGAAAGCGGCCGCCGCAAACCTCGAGGCCGCGGGGCAGATCAACCTACCCTTCCTCATCCTTGCCGGCTCGGCCGATGCACTCATCGACCCGGCCGGGAGTGAAGAGTTGCACCGGCGCGCGCCTTCGAGCACGCTGAGACTGCTGGACGGCCGGTACCACGAGCCGTTCAACGACCTGGGCAGCGACGAGGTGTTTCAATTCGTGGCGGACTGGCTGAAGAGTTGACCTTCCACACCGGCTTCGCGGTCGACCCCGGCTCCTGGCTTGCCTGGATCGTCATCGGCTTCATCGCCGGAGCGGTGGCGGCACGCGTCGTGGCCGGGCGCGGATTCGGCTGCGTCGCCGACATCGTCGTCGGCATCGCGGGCGCCATCATCGGCGGCTTCCTGCTCGGCTCGCTGTTCGGCGCGACCGGCACGGTGCACTTCTGGGGCAGCATCGTCGTCGCGTTCATCGGCGCCGTCGCGCTCCTCGCGGCGCTGAAGCTCGTGTCGGGCGGGCGGCTCTAGCCAACTAGCCGACCGCGGCCTTCACTTCCTCCCGAGGCTGTTCGGCGGCGCGCGCCGCGGGCTGGCGCCTGAGCAGCAGCGCGCTCAGCGCCGTCAGCGCGAGGACCGCGATCGGCAGGACGAAGGTCGCCTTCATCGCGTCGATGTAAGCGGAGACGAACACGTCGTGCGCGATCGCGCTGAGCTGATGGGCCACCGAGGCCGGCAGATTCGATGGAAGGCGGGCGCCGCTCTCGCCGGTGCCGATTTCGAAACCCTTTGACGAAACGTTGGTGAAGACGGCGATGAACTGGCTGCGGAACGCTTCTGGGATCGATGCCGAGTGGCTCACCGCCTGGTTGTGGAGTGCGGTCGCAAGCTGGTTCTGCAGAAGCGCGCCGACGACCGCGCTGCCGACCACGCCCCCGAGCTGGCGGATCGTGTTGAGCACGGCCGACGCCGAGCCGGCCATGCGGGGCGAGATGTCGCGCATCGCCACCGTGGTCATGGGCGCGAAGGTCATGCCGACGCCCAGCCCAGCGACGATCGTGGCGGGAAGGAAGTTGATGAAGGTCGAGTCGGGCCCGGCGACAAAGACCAGGCCGGCGGCACCCAGCGTGAACAGCGTGATGCCGGCCATGAGGATGTACTTGCCGCCGAAACGGTCGGCGAGGCGGCCGGCGAACGGCGCCGTGAACATCGAGGTCAGCGACATCGGCGCCATGATCAGCCCGGCGGTCAACGCGGAGAAGCCGCGCACCGACTGCAGGTAGATGGTGAACGGCAGGAACAGGCTCAGCATGCCGAAGCTGATGGACGCGGCGATCAAGTTGGCGACGGCGAAGTTGCGGTCTTCGAACAGCGAGAGCCGGACCAGCGGCTCGGTCTGCAGCCGCTCCCACAGGATGAAGGCGACGAGAAGCACCGCGCCGCCGCCGATCACATAGGGAATGGTCAGCGGAGAGGATTCGATCCGCCCCCAGTCGTACCGCTGTCCCTCGATGAGCCCGAACACGATCGCGAAGAGGCCGGTCGTCGCGAGCAGGATGCCGACCACGTCCCAGCCGTGGTGGCGGCCGGGCCGAAGGTCGGGAATGATGGCGAAGGTCGCGATCAGCGCGGCGATCCCGATCGGCACGTTGATGTAGAAGATCCAGCGCCAATCGATGTAGGTGATGATCGCGCCGCCCAGGGTCGGGCCGGCCAGGGTCGCGAGCCCGGCGACGCCTCCCCAGATGCCGAACGCCGCTCCACGCCGCTCGGGCGGGAAAATCGTGGTCAGGATCGCGAGGGTCTGCGGGGTGAGCAGCGCGCCGCCGACGCCCTGGAGAACGCGCGCCGCGATCAGCTCCGTCGGGTTCTGCGAAAGGCCGCACAGCGCCGATGCCAAGGTGAAGATCGCAAGTCCGATCGCAAAAAGGTTGCGCTGGCCGTAGAGGTCGCCCAGGCGGCCGGCGGTGATGAGCAGCACTGCGTAGACGAGGACGTAGGCGTTGACGACCCACAGGATCTGGTCGAGCGTCGTGTTGAGCCCGGTGCTCATCGACGGGATCGCCACGTTCACGATCGTGGTGTCGAGCATGATCATGAAGAAGCCCGTGGTCAGGACGACCAGGACGAGCCATGGGTTGGTGCGAGCTTGGGCCATACCGAATAGTCAACCTGAACCGGGCCGGTTCGATTCCGGCGCTCCCAACAACCTGGGGTGGAACCAGCTAGACCTCCGGCGGCCCTCCGAGTGGCTTTTCGAACCAGGCCACGTCCCAGTAGCGGCCGAACTTGCGGCCCTGCTCGCTGAAGTGGGCAACCCGCTTGAAGCCGAACTTCTCGTGCAGCGCGATCGACTCCGGGTTCGGCAGGGCGATGCCCGCGTACGCCCGGTGCACGTCCTCGCCCTCCAGCGCTGTGAACAAGGTCTCGTAGAGGCGCGACCCGGCGCCCTTTCCGGTCGCGTCCGGCGCGAGGTAGACGCTCACCTCGATCGAGGTGAGGTATCCCGGCTTGGGCCGGAGCCGGCTGCTCGACGCGAAGCCGATCACGCGCCGCCCTTCGTCCTCGGCGACGAAGACGCGGTGCGCTCCGTCACGTGCGTGGTGTCCGAACCACTCCCGCCGCTCGTCGAGGGTCAGCGGCTGGACGTCGAACGTGCAGTGCGACTCGCGGACGTAATGGTTGTACACGTCGTTGATGGCGCCCAGGTCCTCCTCGCTCGCGGGACGGACGCGGATACGCGCGTGGATCACGGCGACCAGTCTATTTCGGAACAATTGCGCACATGGACCGGATCGAGCTGCGCGGGATGGCGTTCCAGGGTCGCCACGGCGTCCGCGACTCCGAGCGCGATAGCGCGCAGGAGTTCCGGGTCGACGTCGAGCTGGAGGCCGACCTCGAAACGGCCGGCCGGTCCGACCGGCTCGAGGACACCGTCGACTACACGAAGGTCAGGGCCGCGGCCAGGGAAGTCATCGAAGGGCCGCCACGAAAGCTGCTCGAGTCACTCGCGGCAGACATCGCGAAGCGGGTCCTCGAGCTCGCCCGCGTCGAGGCGGTCGCCGTGCGCGTGACCAAGCGGCCCGCGAGCATGGAGCCGATCGCCGGCGCCGCCGTGCACATAAGAAGGACGCGCGCATGAATCAGGGATCCACGATCGCCTTCTTCGACTGCGTGGCAGGTATATCCGGCGATATGACCCTGGGCGCGCTCATCGACGCCGGCGCCGATGCGGCGCTCCTCGACGCGACCGTCGAGGCGCTGCGCCTGGGCGGGGAGGTCTCGATCGACGTGCGCCGCGAGAGCCGGGGTCACGTCGCGGGCACGCGCGTCGCCGTCGCCGTGTCCGACCGGGTGGAGCGAACGGTGCCTGCGCTCAGAACGGTGATCGAGGAGTCGGATGTGCCCGAGCCGGTCAAGGCGCCGGCGCTCGACGCGCTGGGCCGGATCGCGCGCGCGGAGTCCGCCGTCCACCAGCTCCCCGAGGAAGAGCTCCACCTGCACGAGCTGAGCGGCGCCGACACGCTCGTCGACGTGGTCGGAGCGTTCTGGCTGCTCCACTCGCTCGACGTAGGCGGCGTCTACGCCTCGGCGCTGCCCGTATCACGCCCGGGGCCGGCAACCCTGCGGATCCTCCAGGGCACAGGCGCGGAGCTGATCGCAGCGGATCGCGGCCGCGAGCTGGTGACTCCGACCGGGGCGGCGATCCTGGCTGCGCGCGCGTCGTTCGAGCGGCCGACGATGACGCTCGACCGGGTCGGCTACGGCGTCGGCGCGAACGCGGCGCCCGGGAACGTGCTCGCGGTGTGGGTCGGGCAGGAACGGGAAACCGCCGCGGGCGTCGCCCTCATCGAGACGAACCTCGACGATATGGCGCCCAACCTCATCGCTCCACTGGTCGAGGACCTGATGGCGGCGGGGGCCCTCGACGTCACGGTCGTGCCCGCGCTGATGAAGAAAGGCAGGCCGGGCCACATCCTGACCGTCGTGGCGCCGCCGGAGCTGGCCGGCTCCTTGAGCGACCTCGTGCTCCGCGCGAGCACCACGCTCGGAGTGCGGCTGTCGCACGCTCACCGGCTCCTCGCGGGCCGGCGAATCATCGAGGTCCGCACCGAGCTTGGGCTGGCGCGCGTCAAGATCAAAGAGATCGCCGGCAGGGCGGTTGACGTCGCGCCCGAGTACGAGGACTGCAGACGCATCGCGCGCGAGCGCGACGTGGATCTGCGCGAGGTGATGCGCGTGGTCGCGGGCGCGGCGCGGCGCGAGCTGGGACTCGAATGACGGCCCGCGTCCTCGACGGCAAGGCGATCGCCAGACAGATCTACGCCGAGGTCGCGGCGGGCGTCTCGGAAAGGCTGGCGCGTGGCGGCACAAGGCCACGGCTGGCGACCGTGTTGGTAGGTGAGGATGCGGCGTCGGCGAAGTACGTCGAGCTGAAGCAGAACAACGCGCACGCGGTCGGCATCGAGTCCGAGGACCACCGCCTGCCGCCGGAGACGACGACCGAAGAGCTGCTCGCCCTGACCCAGAGGCTGAACGCCGACGACACGGTCAGCGGCATCCTCATCCAGCAGCCGACGCCCAAGCAGATCGACATGCGCAGGGTGGTCATGGCCCTCGACCCCGTCAAAGACGTCGATGGGTTCCACCCCGTCAACGCGGGCCTCGTCGCGCTCGGCTGGCCCGGTGGGGTCGAGCCGTGCACGCCGGCCGGCATCGTCGAGCTGCTCGTCCGATCGAGAGTCGCCATCGAAGGGGCGAACGCTGTGGTCGTCGGGCGCAGCAACCTCGTGGGCAAGCCGATGGCGCTGCTGCTCGTCAAGAGGAACGCGACCGTGACCCTGTGCCACACGCGCACCCAGGAGCTGGCAAGCCACACGCGCGCCGCCGATATCCTCGTCGCGGCCGCGGGCCGCGCGGGGTTGATCTCGCGCGATATGGTCAAGCCGGGCGCCGCGGTCGTGGACGTGAGCACGAACTGGGCCGGTGGACGCCAGGTGGGCGACCTCGGGCCTGGGGTCGATGAGGTCGCTGGCTGGCTGACGCCGAACCCGGGCGGCGTGGGGCCCATGACCCGGGCGATGCTCATCAAGAACACTTACGAAGCCGAGGTCCGCCGCCGCGGCTGATTGCCTTTGACATACGAGCAGGCGCTCGAGTTCATCTCCCGCCAGGGCCGTTTCGCGATGAAGCTCGGCACCGAGCGCACGCGAGCGATCCTCGACCGCCTCGGCGCCCCCGACCGCAGGATGCGCGGGGCGCTCATCGCGGGCACCAACGGCAAAGGTTCGACGGGAGCGTGCCTCAGCTCGATCCTTCGCGCCGCCGGGCACCACGTCGGCTTCATGCCCAAGCCGCACCTCATCTCCTACACGGAGCGAATCGAGGTCGACGGCGCGGCGATCCCGGAGGAGGACTTCGCGCGCACGCTCGAGGAGCTGATGCCGGTGCTCGAGGCGATCGCGCAGGAGATGGGGCCGGCGACCGAGTTCGAGATGCTGACTTCGATGGCGGTCGCGTATCTCGCGCCGCGCGTCGATATGCTCGTGTGCGAGGTCGGCCTCGGCGGGCGGCTCGACGCCACCAACGCCCTCGACCTGGGGGTCGCCGTCGTCACCAACGTCGATCTCGACCACCAGAAGTACCTCGGCGACACGATCGGTCAGATCGCTCGCGAGAAGGCCGCGATCATCAAGCAGGGCGACGTCGCTTTGACGGGCTGCGAGGGCGAGGCGCTCGCGATCGTCGAGGATCGGGTGGCGTCGATGTTCGGCTCGCTGTGGCGTCTGGGGTACGAGGTTCGTGTCGAATCGAAGTCGCTGGGCTGGGACGGTCACCTCGTCAGCGTCGCCGGGCCTGGCTTCGAGCATCGCGAGATGCGACTGCCGCTGGCGGGCGACTACCAGCCGAACAACGCCGCCCTCGCCGTCGCGACCGCGCATCGTCTCGGCGTCGCCGGAGACGAGGCGATTCGCTCAGGGCTGGCGTCGACCCGCTGGCGGGGCCGCCTCCAGGTGGTCTCTGAGCGGCCGCGCGTGATTCTCGACGGCGGCCACAACCCCGCGGCGATGAGAAAGGCCGGCGCGACGCTTCGGGGGCTCATCGGTTCGCAGCGCCTGGTTGCGGTGTTCGCGATGCTCACCGAGCGCGATCCGGCCGTGATCCTGGCGGCTCTGCGCGACGTGCGGCCCGACGCGGTCGTCTTCACAGAGCCGGAGAGCGCCCACGGGCACGCGATCGCGCCAGAGGACCTGGCGCGCGCCTGGGGTGATGGGCCCGAGGTCGTGCGCCCGGCCGAAGCGGCGCTCGAGCGGGCCCGGAGCCTCGCCGGACCCGAGGGGAACGTGCTCGTGTGTGGCTCGCTCTACCTCGTGGGCGAGATCCTCTCCCTCATGGCGACGACCTGAAGAAACGCACGCACAGGTAGACCGAGCCCGCGATCATCGGCAGGAGGAGGCCGAGCCCGAACCCGGCCCACAGCACGCCGCCGCTGATCGCAAGGCCCGTGAGCAGCACGGCGGCGAGGACGAGCCCACCGACCCCCAGCGCCGCGTCGCGCCGCGACCGGGGGACGTGGGCGCGGGCGGCGGAACGCGGCGGGGCGGGGCGAGGAAGGAAGTCTTTGCGCGCAACCAGGCCGTAGATCAGCAGCGAGACGGCGCCGAGGGCCGCGAGCAGTGTGACGACCTCGGCGAGCAGCCCTTCTCTCGTGTCCGCGACGCGTGTCACTGCGGATACCGCCAGCACGGCCAGAGCCACCCCGGCGACGAGCGCGAGCCAGCGCAATCAGCGCGCGGCCGCGAGCAGGTTGGCGCGAAGGCGGCGCATGCCGCGAAGCCAGCGGTCGTAGTCGTCGGCCTTGCGCCGGAAGTACTCCCCGACCTCAGGGTGGGGCAGGATCAGGAACTTCTCGTCGGCGATGCCCCGAACCACCGCCTCGGCCACCTCGTCCGGCTCGAGCGCGCCGGCGGTGAGGAAGTCGATGCCCAGGCGGTCCTTCTCAGCCGCCAGCATGTCGGTCTTCACTCCCTGTGGGCAAAGGCATGAGATGCGAACGCCGTCGTCGCCGTGCGCGATGGCGAGCCACTCGAAAAAGCTCAGCGCGGCCGCCTTGGTGACACCGTATGGAGCCGCGAAGAAGTGGTTCAGCAGTCCGGCCGCGGAGACGGTGCCGACGATGTAGCCGTCTTTGCGCTCGAGCATCCCGGGCAGCACGTGACGCGCGACGTAAACGTGCGACATCACGTTGACCTCCCAGATCCGCGTCCAGTCCGAGTCGGCGGCTTCGGGTCCACCTCCGACCGCAATCCCTGCGTTGGAGCAGAAGACATCGATGCGGCCGTGGGCGCTCTCGACCTCGGCGACCAGGCGATTGATCTCGTCTTCGTTCGTCACATCGCACTGCCTTGCGGTACCGCCGATCGCCGCCGCTGTATCGCGAGCTCCCTCGCCGTTGACGTCGACGGCCACGACGGCCCTGGCCTGCTCGGACGCGAACCTCGTCGCGAGTGCGCGACCGATCCCGCGGGCGGCGCCCGTGACCACGACCACCTTGTCGATCAACTCCATGGGCTCCTCCTCGATGCGGTCACCCCGAACATTTCCAAGCCCTCGCCTCCGGCCCGCTGGGGACCGCGGGGACCTTGATTGTGGCGTGAGAAATTTTCTTGTGGAAAAGACGGGCCGGGTCCTTTCCGAGAATCCCGATACCGCATAGAATCACTCCCCATGGTCGGAGGGGGCCTTGACTACAGCGCGTCCTTTCAGCGCGCCATAGAGCTGATCGGCAAGCGCTGGAGCGGAGCCGTGGTCAAGGCTCTCGTCCCCGCCCCGGCACGTTTCAACCAGCTGCTCGCGGGCATCCCCGGCATCAGCGATCGCGTGTTGACCGAACGACTTCGCGAGCTCGAGACCGAGGGCATCGTCGAGCGGCTCGTCGATCCAGGTCCGCCCGTGCGCGTGAGCTACCGACTGACAGCGCGAGGGCGCGCCCTCGAACCGGTGCTCTCGGCGGTGATGGAATGGGCCGAGACATGGTTGGCGACGCCCGCCGCCGCGGTCGGTTAAGAGCGCGCGACCCGCAATTCGCATAGCCCTCGTCGGGCCCTCCCTCCTCCACCGGTGCCGGTCCCTCCCCCGCCTGCACACCGCGGTCGAGCTTAGGATTCGAAGCAGCGTTCCACAATCCATCCTGTTAAGAGCTTCAAAAGGCGATGGCGAACACGACTGATAGGCTTTACCGAATGCCGATTGGCGATTTCCTACGCCGGCGGCCCGAGGCACAGACCTGCCAGGCATGCGGATCGCCTCTTCCACACGGCGCCGTCTTCTGCCCGTCGTGCGGAGTGAGGGCGGACGACCCACAGGCCGAACCCCTGCACATCGTCGATCGCACCACCGGGCTCTTCAACGACCGCTTCGTACGGCCGGTGCTCGAAGACGAGCTCGCCCGCGCTCACCGCTACCAGCGAAACCTCGGCGTGCTCCTAATCGAAGCGAACGGCTCTTTGCCCGCCGACGAAGCGCTGAAAGCCATGGCCGCGGCGCTCGCGGGCACGGTGCGCGACGTCGACACGCCGGGCGTGCTCGGCCGCACGCCGCCGCAGCTCCTGGCCATCCTCCCCGACACGGACGTCGCCGGCACCGCGCACGCCGCCAACCGCGTGCTCGCGGCGGTGAACGACGCCCTCAAAGGCCAGGGCGCGCAGGCGGCCGTCGGCCTTGTCTGCGTGCGGCCGGGGCAGCGCGTGCGCGCGGGCGCGGTGATCGACAGCGCGGGTCGTTCCCTTCGATCGGGCCGGCCCGAGATGATGGGCAAGCCGGCCTGAGCTTCGACCTCTACCTCGCCCGCCACGGCGAGACGGAGTGGAGCCTCTCCGGCCGGCACACGGGCAGCACCGACCTTCCCCTCACGCCGCGGGGCGAGGACAAGGCGAAAGGACTCGGAGGGCGCCTGCGCGATATCCCCTTCGACGCCGTCTACACGAGCCCGCTGCAGCGCGCGCGGCGCACGGCGGAGCTCGCGGGCTTCGCGGGCGCCACTGTCAGCGACCTCCTGCGTGAGGTCGACTACGGGCGCTACGAAGGCCTGACCACGGCCCAGATCCATGAGTCCGATCCCGGCTGGGAGCTCTATCGGGACGGCTGCCCGGGGGGCGAGACCCCGGCCCAGGTGTACGCGCGCGCGCAGGCGTTCATCGACCTCGCTTGGTCGTCGAGGCCGCGGCGCGCGCTTGCTTTCGCGCACGGCCACATCCTCCGCGCCGTCGCCATCGCCTGGGTGCACGCGGACATCACCGTCGCGGCCGGACTCCAGCTCGACGTCGCGACGCTGAACATCCTCCACGACGACGAAGCCCACGGCCGCGTCGTCGCGTTGTGGAACGCGCCGTGAACCCTAGGGCCGGCGGCGCAGCGTCCACGTCCGGCTGCGCACGCCTGGAAGTCCCGCGAACACCAGGTACGCGGACGTCGCCACGTCGGCCCGATACGTATGGCGCTCGCCGGGGTTGATCAGCAGCATCTCGCCGACGCCGACCTCCCCGGAATGCACGCCGTCGTCGAAGAGCAGCCGCCCATCCGTGACGATCAGCGCGACCGGAATTGCGTTGCGGTGCTCGGGCACCCTCTGGCCGGGCTCGAGGCGCAGGCCGACGACGCGCATCGACCCGCAGTCGGCGATCTGTTCGAAGCCGAAGGCACGCGGCTGCTCGCCGACGTTCGGTCCAGGCACGTGAACATCATCCACGCCACCGGCATCGAAGGCGCGCGGCACGCGCGCGGCACGTCCGTCGTGATCGACGTGCTGCGGTCGTTCACGGTCAGCGCCTACGCGCTCGCCGGCGGCGTTCGAGAGTGCCGCCTCGTGAGGACCGTGGCTGAGGCGCGCGCGCTCGCCGAACGGACGCCGCGCTCGGTCATCTGCGCCGAGGAAGAGGCGCTTCCCGTGGCCGGCATCCCCATCAGCAACTCGCCGACGGCGATCCGCTCGACCGACCTTCGCGACCGCGTGCTCATCCAGCGCTCGAGCGCCGGCACGCAGGTCGCGGCCGAGGTGGCGGGTGATGGCGACGTCTTCGCGGCCAGTCTGGTGGTGGCCAGGGCGACGGTTCGAGCCTGCCTGTCAAGGGCGCCGCAAGACATCACGCTCATCGCCTCCGCCGACCACCCGGAGGATCACGCCTGCGCGCGCTACATGGAAGCGCTGATCGAGGGCGCGCAGCCCGACGTCGACGTTTTGCTCGAGCCCTTGCGCGCGAGCGAGCGCTACCGGCGCGCCATGAGCGGCACCTGGCCCGGATTCCCCAAGACTGATCTCGACCTCTCGCTGCGTCCCGATCTCTTCGACTTCGCGATGCCCGTCAGCAAAGAGGACGGATACCTCCGGCTCGACGCAAGGTTCTGACCCGCTCCGGCGTCTTCATGGATGGGGCGCGGGATGCCAGCTCGACTCGCGGGGGCGGCGGCTTCGGTCTTCCTGCTCGCCGCTTGCGCAGCGTGCCAAGCGGTATGCGGGGCCGTTCCGGCCGCGTCGATGCAGAACGGCACCAGCGTCAACATGGCCTGCGTAGACCTCAAGGCGCCGCACCACGCTTACGTGGTCGTCCAGCACGCATCCGGGGCGTGGGTCGACCGCTGCGTCGGCTTCGCGCCGCAAGTCATCGATGCACCGACCCTGATGGGGCGCGCGGGGATCCCGTTCCAGGCATCACAAGGCCTGCTGTGCGCCGTCGACGGTGAGCCCCTGGAGCCCGGGCCGTGCGTGGGCGGCGCCGCGCCGCCCTGGCATTGGGCCCTCTTCGTGGCCACCAAGCGCTCGTGGGCCGGCAAGGGCGCCGGTGAGTTCGCCGGCTTGCGCCTGAGCGACGCCCAGGCGCTGGGTCTGCGCTACGTGCCGGCGACTGGAGGCAACGCGGGGCCGCCGCCGCTGCCCCGTGAGCGCGGCGGCTAAGATTCGGACAGGGCACCAAGGGAATCCGGTGCGAAACCGGAGCTGTCGCGCAACTGTGAGCGAGGAGCCTCCACCCGACACGAGCCACTGAGGTCAAAGCCTCGGGAAGGCCGGCTGGAGGCGGCGATCCGCGAGCCAGGAGACCTGAACGCCCTGAATCGGCAAACCCCGTCCGCGCGCAACGGCACGGAAAGCTCCTGGCGGTCGGCTTTCAGCGGCGCGTGCGGGAAAGATCGGCCGCCTGGAGGAGACGAGAGTGCGCAAGCACCCCATCGCGGCCAGCGCGACACTGGCCCTGTTGATCGCCGCCGCCTGCGGCGGCTCGCCCAGCGCGGGCACCAGCACGACCTCACCCTCGAACGCGTGCGTCAACGCGTCCGCCCCGCACCACGCGTACGTGGTCGTGGTGCATCTCTCGACGTCGGCCGCGCCGGTGCAGAAGTGCGTCGGCTTCAGCGGCGACACCATCGACGGTCCGACGCTCATGGACCAGTCCGGGGTGGAGTACCAGGCGCAGACGTTCAGCTTCGGCAAGGCGATCTGCCAGATCGATGGCGAGCCGCAGCAGTACAGCAAGTGCTTCGCCGACAACGGTCCGAACTGGTCGCTGTTCGTCGACAGCGGTGGCGCGTGGACCCTCGCGCAGACCGGCTACACGCAGGTCACGCTCCACGACAAGGAAGCGCTGGGATGGCGGTACACGGCGGACGCGTCTCCGGCGCCGCCGCCGCTGCCCACCGTGCGGTGATGCGCTGAACGCCCGCGCGGTCGCCGCATGGAGTGCCGCGAGCATGTTCATCGCGCTCGCGACGTCCAATCCCGCCTACAAGGCCGCCGTGGTGGCGGCCGCGTTCGCGGTGCTCGCGGCGACCGCCGGCCTGCGCCGGATGCACCGGCTCCTCGTCGCGGTCGCGATCGTCGCGACCTTCGACGCCTTGCTCAACTTCGTCTCCGCCCACCTCGGACGGACGGTGCTCTTCGCCCTTCCTGACCAGCTTCCCGGCGTGGGCGGCCCGTACACGCTGGAGGCCCTCGCGTTCGGCGCGTCCGGCGGCCTGACGATCGCGGGCGCGATCCTCGCCGCGGCGCCCCTCTCGCTCCTGCTCGGCCCCCACGACGTCATGGACGCGCTCCCCGCACCGCTCGCGCGCTCGGGCACGG
>CBJLKR010000047.1:0-12656 GCA_966423695.1 uncultured bacterium
TCGGCGGTGCAGACCGTCGCCGTCGGACACACGCCCGTCGGCGTGGCGATCTCGCGGGACGGCTCGACCGCCTGGGTCAGCAACCAGGGCGCGAACACCGTCAGCACCGTCTCGCTCGGTTCGACGCCGGCCGTGACGAGGACGAACCTCTGGCCCGCGTCGACCCGCTAAGGAGGGCCCGTGACGATTGTGCCGAGCACGGCCGAGAACACCTCGACGCCAGTGCCGTCGTTGAAGAGGCTCTCCCCGTCGAGGATCGCCTCGAGGCCGCCCGGCGCGCCCAGCTGGCGGAGCAGAGTCACGACGGCGATCGGATCGGTGGCGGCGACGATCGCCCCGAGAAGGAACGCGCTCGGCCACGCCAGGCCCAGGCCGTAGTGGGCAAGGGCACCGATCAGGACGACGGTCAGAAACACGCCGACTGTGGCCAGCAGCGTGACCGGCAGGGCGCGGCGCCGGAGCTCCTCGAGGTCGAGCGACAGCGACGCTTCGAAGATCAGCCCGGGGACGAAGACCAGCAGGATGAGGTCGGGGCCGATCGTCGGGAGGCGAAGGCCGGGAACCAGGCCGATCAGCACGCCGCCCACCGCCAGGAGCACGGGGTACGGCACGACCGGCGCCGTGCGGGAGACGAAGCGGACGGCGGTCGCGGCCGCGCCGAGGAGGATCAGGAGGAAGAGAAAGCTCTGGGCGGTGCTCACCGGGCGGCCGGAAACCTCCTGCCGACCAGACTTCCCGGCACACCACAAGCTCGCGGCCATGTGGCCGCGGCGCGGGAATTCTATCCTCAGGATCCGAATGAGGGCGCTCGTCAAGGCCAAAGCCGAGCCAGGACTGTGGCTGCAGGACGTGCCCGAGCCGAAGGCCGGGCCTGGAGAGGTCAAGATCCGCGTCCTCCGGACCGGCATCTGCGGCACCGACCTCCACATCGACGCCTGGAACGAGTGGGCGCAGCACGCCATCAGGCCCGGTCTGGTCGTGGGCCATGAGTTCGTCGGCGAGGTGGCCGAGCTCGGCGAAGGCGTGGAGCACCTCTACGCCGGCGAGATCGTCGGCGCCGAGGGCCACATCGTCTGCGGCCGCTGCCGCAACTGCATGGCCGGGCGGCGCTGGCTGTGCGCGAACACCGTCGGCATCGGAGTCCAGCGCGACGGCGCATTCGCGGAATACATCGTGATGCCCGCCGGCAACGTCTGGCCGCACGACCACGCCATCGATCTGGACGTGGCGTCGATCTTCGACCCGTTCGGCAACGCGGTCCACACCGCCACGCAGTTCCGCGTGGTCGCCGAGGATGTCCTGATCACGGGGGCCGGGCCGATCGGTCTGATGGCGGCGATCGTCGCGCGCCACAACGGCGCGCGGTTCGTGGTCGTGACTGACGTCAGCGACTACCGGCTCGAGCTCGCGCGCAAGGTCGGCGTCACCTGCGCCGTCGACGTACGCAAGACGAGGCTGCGCGACGCACAGCGCGAGCTGAGCATGAAGGAAGGCTTCGACGTCGGCTTCGAGATGTCAGGCGTGCCGACCGCGATGCGCGAGATGCTGGAGAACATGGCCCACGGCGGCCGAATAGCGGTGTTGGGACTGCCCGACCACGAGTTCCCGATCGACTGGACGCAGGTGGTGTTCAAGATGCTCACGGTCAAGGGTGTCTACGGCCGGCAGATCTTCGAGACCTGGTATCAGATGTCGGTGTTCGTGCAGAGCGGTCTCGACATCTCGCCCGTGATCACGCATCGCTTTCCGTACACCGAATACCGCGAGGCCTTCGCCGTCGGCCACTCGGGCCGGTGCGGCAAGATCGTCCTCGACTGGAGCAGGTGATGTTCGAACGCATGCGATCGCACCTCACGCAGCAGCTCGACGAGATCCGCCAGGCCGGCCTCGACAAGCCCGAGCGAGTGATCGAGTCGCCACAGGGCGCGACGGTCTCTGTGATGGAGAAGAACGTCCTGAACCTCTGCGCCAACAACTACCTCGGCCTCGCCGACCATCCGGCGATCGTCGCGGCCGCGAAGGAGGCGCTCGACCGCTGGGGCTACGGCATGGCCTCGGTGCGGTTCATCTGCGGCACCCAGGAGGTGCACAAGGAGCTCGAGGACGCGCTGACGAAGTTTCTCGGCACCGAGGACACGATTCTCTACTCGTCGTGCTTCGACGCCAACGGCGGAATCTTCGAGGCGCTGCTCGACGAGCGCGACGCTGTGATCTCCGACGCCCTCAACCACGCGAGCATCATCGACGGCATCCGGTTGTGCAAGGCGAAGCGCCTCCGCTACGCCAACCGCGATATGGCCGACCTCGAGAAGCAGCTGCAGGACAGCGCCGACGCGCGGTTCCGCATGGTCGTTACGGACGGCGTCTTTTCGATGGACGGGTACATGGCGCCGCTGCGCGAGATCTGCGACCTCGCCGAGCGATACGACTGCATGGTGATGGTCGACGACTCGCACGCCGTCGGCTTTGTCGGCGCCAACGGCAGGGGCACGCACGAGCATCACGGCGTCATGGGCCGAATCGACGCGATCACCGGCACGCTCGGCAAGGCGCTCGGCGGCGCTAGCGGCGGGTACGTTTCGGGGCGCAAGGAGCTGGTCGCGATGCTGCGCCAGCGCTCGCGCCCGTACCTCTTCTCCAACTCCGTCGCTCCGCCGATCGCGGCCGCGAGCCTCAAGGTGCTGGAGCTGATCGCGGGGGCGAAGGACCTCCGCCAGCGGCTCGCGGACAACACCGCGTACTTCAGGCGGCGGATGACCGAAGAAGGATTTGACATCCTTCCGGGCGACCACCCGATCGTGCCCGTGATGATCGGCGACGCCGCGCTCGCCGGCCGGATGGCGGCGGCGATGCTCGAGAAGGGGGTGTACGTCGTCGGCTTCTCCTACCCCGTCGTGCCTCAGGGCAAGGCGCGGATCCGCACCCAGGTCTCGGCCGCGCACACGCGCGACGAGCTCGAGCGGGCGGTGCGCGCTTTTGGCGAAACGCGAAAAGAGCTCGCTGGGGGCTCGCGCCGAAAGTAGCCCCGTCCCGCAGAGCGTTTTTCGGGATGACATGAGCGAGCAGGAAAGGCTTCTGGCACAACTCGGAGAGCTGCTGTCCAAGATCGCGCGACCCCACCGGACCGACGACGACCTGCCTTCGGACGTCAGGTCACGGCTGTCCCAGATGGGGTTCGCCTATAGCGAACTCACCACCCGAGAGGAGCTCATCGCCCGGCTGTGGGCCCGCAAGCGGAGCCTGCTCGTGGCGATGGCGCCGGAATGGGGCGGGCCCAGGTTCACGCCCCCGACAGCGGCGTAGCGGACTCCCAGCCGCCCGCGGCGGCGGAAGTGGCGGCCCACGAGGCCGGGCTGGTCTACGCGACCGACGACGAGCCCGGCATCAGGCGCGTCCGCAAGGGCAGGTCCTTCGAGTACCGCTACCCCGACGGAAAGGTCGTGCGCGACCCGGCGACGCTCGACCGCATACGGTCGCTGGTGATCCCGCCGGCGTGGGAGGAGGTCTGGATCACGGCGCGGCCGCGCGGACACCTCCAGGCGACGGGCAGGGACGCGCGCGGGCGGAAGCAGCACCTGTACCACCCTCGGTGGCGTGAGGCGCGCGACGCCGACAAGTTCGACCGCATGGCCGGCTTCGGACGCGTGCTCCCGCGCATCAGGGCGCGCGTGACACGCGACCTGCGGCGCCCCGGCCTGCCCAAGGAGAAGGTGGTGGCGACGATCGTCCGCCTGCTCGAGACGACCTTCGCCCGCATCGGCAACGAGGAGTACGCGAAGCAGAACCACTCCTTCGGCCTGACGACCCTCCGCGACCGGCACGTCGACGTGAGGGGTGCGACCGTGCGCTTCCTCTTCAAGGGCAAGAGCGGAGTGGAGCATTCCGTCGGCGTCACCGATCGTCGGGTGGCGGGCGTGATCAAGAGGTGCGAGGAGCTGCCAGGTCAGAACCTGTTCCAATACGTCGACTCCGGCGGCGAGCGCCGCACGGTCAGCTCCGACGACGTCAACGCGTACCTGCGAGACGTGACCGGAGAGGACTACACGGCGAAGGACTTCCGCACGTGGGCGGGCACCGTGCTCGCCGCCTGCGCGCTGCGCGAGGCCGCCGGGTTCGAGTCGGAGGCCGAGGCCAAGCGCAAGGTGGTGGCCGCGATCGACAGCGTGGCACGCAAGCTGGGCCACACGCGCACGGTGTGCCGCAAGTCGTACGTGCACCCCGCGGTGCTCGATGCCTACATGGAGGGAGGCCTCGAGAGGGCCCTCGCGGCGACCATGGCCAAGGCGCCGGCGAGGCTGCGCGCGGACGAGGCCGCGGTGCTTTCGCTGCTGCGACGCCACGCGCACGGCAAAGTGAGGAGGAGAAGCTGGGCGAACGCGGCGTGAATGCGATCGTCCTGCGCGCCCTGCACGCGCTCGTGGCGACCATCTACGAGCGCGAGCCCGATGCGACCTAGTCGGTTCTCACCTCTTTCCCGTCCTGCGCCCAGCGCGTGTGGTACGCCCCCTCACGGTCGACGCGGTGATATGTATGCGAGCCGAAGTAGTCGCGCAACCCCTGGATCAGGTTCGCGGGGCCCCGCGAGCGGCGGTAGCCGTCGTAGTAGGCGAGCGACGACGCGAACGCGGGAACCGGGATTCCGCTGTCCACCGCGGTCTTCACCACCCTGCGCCACGCGGGCTGCGCTTCGGCCAGTGCCTGCTGGAAGAACGGCGCGAGCATGAGGCTCGGCAGCGCGGCCGCCGCGTCCTCGTATGCGTCCTTGATCCGGTCGAGGAATTTCGCGCGGATGATGCAGCCGCCGCGCCAGATCGTCGCGAGGGCGGCGAGGTCGAGGTCCCAGCGATACTCGCGCGATCCGGCGGCAAG
The DNA here is from genome assembly GCA_966423695.1 of uncultured bacterium. GTDB lineage: Bacteria > Chloroflexota > Dormibacteria > Dormibacterales > Dormibacteraceae > 40CM-4-65-16. Next base: position 4,870 of record CBJLKR010000047.1, read on the forward strand.
GTGCTCGAAGCCCTGCGCGTAGGCGACGATCTTCGACGCATACAGCGCCGCCTCGACGTCTTCGACCAGTGAGCCGCCCGTCCGAGACGCCGCCGGGCCCAGGAGAACGGACGAGGCTCTAACCCGCTGCGCCTTCTGGCTCGAGAGGACGCGCGCGAACACAGCCTCTGTGATTCCGGTCAGTGGAACGCCGAGCTCGAGCGCGGACTGGCTCGTCCAGCGACCCGTGCCCTTCTGCTCGGCCTCGTCCTCGATGGCGTCGACCAGCGCACCGGGTCCATCGCCGTCGCGCTTGGCGAGCACACGCGAGGTGATCTCGACGAGGTAGGACTGCAGCCGTCCCTCGTTCCAGCGCCCGAAGACGCCCGCAAGCTCGTCGGGGTTCAGGCCGGCGGCGTGATGCAGCAGGTCGTAGGTCTCGGCGATGAGCTGGATGTCCGCGTACTCGATGCCGTTGTGCACCATCTTCACGAAGTGGCCGGCCCCGTCCGGCCCGATGTAGGTGCAGCACGGCACGCCTTCCACTTTGGCGGCGATCGCGGTCAGCATCTCTTCGACCCGGCGATACGAATCGCGGTTGCCGCCCGGCATCAGGCTCGGTCCGTGCAGCGCGCCCTCCTCCCCGCCGGAGACGCCCGAGCCGATGAACCCGAAGCCCTTCGCCTCGAGGGCGGCCGCGCGCCGGCGCGTGTCCTGGAAGAACGAGTTGCCGCCGTCGATGATCGTGTCGCCGCGCTCGAGCACCGCGGTCAGCTCGTCGATCACGTCGTCCACCGGCTTGCCGGCGTTGACCAGGACGGCGACCGCGCGCGGCCGTCGCAGCGCGCGCGCCAGGTCGGCGACCGTCCTGGCGGCCGTGAAGCGGCCCTCGCGGCCGTGCTGGGCGATGAAATCGTCGGTCCGGCTGACGGTCCGGTTGTAGACGGCGACGTGCACGCCGTGGGCCGCGAAGTTCCGAGCGAGGCCGCCTCCGATGACGCCGAGGCCCACGACGCCGATCTCGCGCTCGGACATGCACACACCTGAACCGCGGCAGGTACGCGTCGAGGCGGTGGCGTTTCGTCAACGAGGCCCTGGACTGGAATCACCATGGAGATCGACCGCCGTCGCCTCCGCCGCCTGATCGACCAGAGCCGCTCGCGCGAGCGGAGGTTCGACCGCGCGGTCCGCGGCCAGGGCTGGCTCGACCCGGTCGGGACCTCCATCCAGAAAGGCGTCGGCGCGTTCTACGGGGCGCTCGGGGCGCCGGGCCGAGCCCTCAAGGACGTGATGCACGGCACAGGCCTCCTCGGCCACTCGCTGCACGCGGCTCTCACCGATGTGCCGGTCGGGGCATGGACCGCAGGCGTGCTCGCCGACTGGATCTTCGTCGCCACCGGACGGATCCCCGCCGTGGCGGGAGACTTCGCGCTCGCCGTCGGCCTGGCCGGTGGGATTCTCGCGGCGCTCGCCGGTCTTACCGACCATCACGAGACGTCTGGGCGCGAGATGCGGACTGCGACGCTGCACGGCCTGACCATGACGCTCGCGATCACCGTCGACCTCGTCTCACTCGCCATGCGGATGTGGACGCCCGGCATGCGGTTGACGGCGATCGTGGTCGCGACCTTGGGCTGGACGCTCGCCCTCGTGGGCTCCTACATCGGCGGCCATCTCACGTTCGGACTCGGCGTCACGGTCAACCACAACGCGTTCGCGACCGGTCCGACCGACTACGTGAGGGTCGGCACACGCGACGATTTCCCAGAGGGCGAGATGCGTCGCGTCGACGCCAAGGGCCTACCGGTCGTGATCGTCCGCCGCAAAGGACTGCTGCACGCCATGGGCGCGGTGTGCTCGCACGCGGGCGGACCGCTCGACGAGGGCCAGCTCGACGGGGACGTAGTCACGTGCCCCTGGCATCGGTCGCGATTCAACTTCGCCGACGGTCACGTCGTCGGCGGCCCGGCGACGTTCGACCAGCCGCCTTTGATCGTCCGGGAGCGGGGCGGTGTGGTCGAGGTGAAGCTGACGCACCCGCTGCACTAGGTCGCTCGGGCGGCTCAGATCATCCTGCGCGAGCAGTCCGGGCAGCCCTCGGCCTCGCGCACCGCGTCGTCGCGGAACAGCACCCCGACGAGCCGGCCGTCGGACGTCGTGATCGGCGAGCTCTGGAGGTCGTGCTCGCGCATGTAGTCGGCCATCTCCTTGATCGGCACGTAGGGCCGGAAGGTGCTCGGACCCCCGACCATGACGTCCTCGACGCGTGTTGCCGGCGGGCTCGCGAGCTCCTTTGCCCGCAGCATGCCCACGACCACGCCGTCGGCGTCGACGACGACCGCGACACCCGCACCGGGCCGCAAGTCGCCGACACGATCCTCAACCGAGCAGGTTGCGATGTCCTTTCGCGCCACCCCGCCGGCGCGCGGGCGCGTGCTGTTTTCGCCCTCGGTAGGCAGCCCCGCGGCGAGCCAGTCGAGCTTGCCTGGCCCATAGTGCATGACGTCTCGGAACCCGAGGAGCTCGAGCCGCGCCGCGGCCCTGGGCGCCATGTCTCAAGCCGCGTCCCAGCAGTACACGACCACCGGCTCGGGGGCGTCGAGCACCGCCGCCGTCTTGCGGTCGAGCTTGGACAGCGGCACGCTGAGGGCGCCGGGCAGGTGGTCCTCCGCGTACTCCTTCTCGGGAAGAACCTCGACCAGCTGGACGCCGCGCGCCATCAACGTGCGTAGCTCTTCGCGACCGATGACTCGCGCCACGAAGCCGATGCTACGCGGGCTTGGCGGAGACGCTCTCCTTGTCGGCCTCGGCCATATCGCGGGGTCGCGCCGCGTGGTTGACGATGCCGACCGCGTTGACGACCGCGCCGGCCAGCAGGAGAGCGGCGCCGATGAGCATGGCGAGATGGAACGACGCGGTCGATGCATCGCGCACCACACCGGCCAGGCGCGGATCGGCTGGCGTGTTCAGGGGGCTGACGTTCGCCCGGAAAGACTCGGAGAAGATGTCGATGCCCGCGAGTCGCGGGGCGAGATACGCGTAGAACGACGCCGTCAGGAAGACGAAGATCAGGGCGCCCGCCAGCTGCGGCCCCACACGAGAGATCGCGTTGTTGATGGCCGAGCCGAGACCCGAGTTGCGCACCGGCACGGACGTCATCAGCGCCGTCGTGAGCGGCGCGACCATGACCATGAGGCCGATCCCGAAGATCACGCTTCCGGGCAGGAAGTCGAGGAAGTACGACAGCGGCGGCAGGTAGGACGCGGGGTTGCCGGGCTGGAGCTTCCACGCCGCGCTCGACGCAGGGACGCGCGCGAACCAGAGCACGCCGAGGCCCATCAGCACGGGTCCGACGGCCATGAAGACGCGCGGGCCGTAGCGCGCGGCGAGGCTGCCGAACCTTGCCGAGAAGAAGATCAGGAAAAGCGTGCCGGGGATGCCGGCCGCGCCGGCGGCGGCGGCCGCGTAGCCCAGCGTGCCCTGCTGGAAGAGACCTAGGTAGTAGAAGACGACATACAGGGCGCCGTAGATGAGCAGGGTGGAGATGTTCGTCACCGTGAAGTTGCGCGAGCGGAACAGCGCGAGGGGGATGAGGGGGTGCCGCGCGCTGCGCATCCAGAACGGCAGCGCGACGGTGGCGACGACGCCGACCGCGAGGATGACGTAGCCGAGCGGGTCGCGCCAGGCGCGCTGCATTCCGTAGATCGAGCCGAACGCGAGGCCGCCGACCGCGAGGAAGACTATCCCAGCGCCGACCCAATCGAATGTCGGCGATGCACGGTCGTCGCGGCTCTCGGGTACGTGCCGCCACGTCGCCCACGCGGCCGCCGCGACGAGCGGGATGTTGATGAAGAACACCGCGCGCCACGAGATCATGTCGACCAGCAGGCCGCCCACGAGCGGTCCGAGGATCGTCGTCGCGCCGGACGCCCCCGCCCAGATGCCGAACGCGCGGCCCTGCTCCTCGCCGGCGAAGTTGGCGGTGATCAACGCGAGCGACCCCGGCACGAGAAGGGCGCCCGTCGCGCCCTGGAGGACGCGGAACGCGACCAGGAGCTCCATGTTCGGCGCCAGCCCGCACAGGGCGGACGTCGCTCCGAAGCCGCACAGGCCGATGAGAAACGTTCGCTGACGGCCGTAGAAGTCGTTCAGCGCGCCGGCGAGGACGAGCAGCGCGCTCAGCGTCAGCAGGTACGCGTTGTAGACGTACGACTGACCCTCCAGCACTCCGAGGAAAAGGCGCGGCAGGTCGCGACCGATGCGGGGAAGCGCGACGTTGACCACCGTCGAGTCGAGGAAGACGATCCCCGAGCCGAGCACCGCGGCGGCGAGGATCCAGCGTTTGGTGCTCACGACTCAGAAGTCGTGCCGGCCGGCGAACGACCGCAGCACATGGAGTGCATGATCTCGTCTGGGCCGAGCGCGGCGAGTTCGTGCAGCAAGCGCCGCGTCGACGATGCCATGAACCGGCAGCATATTCCGGTGCGGGTGTGCACGTGGAACATCCTTCTCGGGCGGCGTCTCGCCAAGGTCGTCGAGGTTGTGCGCGAGCGCCGCGACTTCCGCGGCCTCGACCTCTTCGCCCTCCAGGAGGCTTCCGTGCACGGCGGCCGCCAGGACGCCGAGACGATCGCCGAGGCGCTGGCGGCGACACACGGGGGCGAGTACGACCATTTCCAGGCGACCGCGCAGCTCTTCCACGGCCGCGAGCAGGGCAACGCGCTCATCTGGCGGCGCGGACTCTTCCCGATGACGCCGCAGGTCGTGTCCCTGAGCGAGCTCCCGGACCTTCGTTTGGGCCGGGTGGAGCGCACGCTTCTGCGCGCCATTCCGCCACAACGCCGGATCGCGATCCGCGCCGAATCGTCGGCACTGCGCGTTTACGTCATGCACCTCGACGTGGTCGGATTCACACACAAGCTCGAGCAGTTCCGTGCGATCCTCGCCGATATGGCGAGCCGTCCGCCCGCGCGTTTGACGCTGCTCGCGGGCGACCTGAACACGTTCGGACCGCCGCGGCTGCAGCTGTGGCGTCGGATGCGCGCCGTGGCGCACGAGGCAGGGCTCGTCGAGCTGACGCACGGCCTCCGGCGCACGCACTGGACGGCCCAGAAGCTGGACGCGGTCTACGCGGGTGGGCGGGTCCCGCGTACGCATCGTGCGTGGACGCTGGGCGTGCGCGCGTCCGACCACCTCCCCGTGTTCGCCGAGCTCGCTTGAAGCTCGTCATCCTGCACATCGACGGCATGGGCGCGGACGCGCTGCAGCGTGCGCTCGACCGCGGTCACATGCCCTTCGTCCGTGAGTTGATCGAGCGCGAGGGCTATCAGATCCAGCGCTATCGATGCGGCGTGCCCTCGACGACGCCGTTCGCGCAGGCCGGGATCCTGTACGGCGACAACAGCGAGATCCCGTGCTTTCGCTGGTGGGACCGCGAGCGCCGCGTGCTCGTGCAGTTCGGCGCCGGCTCGACATTCAAGAAGGTCGCCGACAAGTACTTTGCCGGATGCACACCGCTGACGAGGGGCGGGGCATGCATCGCCGCGTGCTATCCGGGCGAGGCGGCGGACGATTTCGGCATCGCCTACCACGACCGTTCCTATGGGCGACAGCCGAGATCGCGGTCGGCCGCGAACGTGCTCGTCCCCTACCTCGCAAACCCCCTGCACCTCGCCGACTGGGCATGGCAGGCGGCCGCGGTCTTCGGCCGCACCGCCCGGGATTACGCCGTCGCGCGCTCCCGGCGCCGCCGGCCGGCAGCGCCTTATGTCGCCACGGACGTCGTCGAGGAGATCTTCGTCCACCACCTCACGCGCTACGCGGTCGCCAAGGCGATGCGCGAGGGGTACTCGCCGATCTACGCGGGCTTCTACGCGTACGACGAGACCGGCCACGCCTTCGGACCCGAAGACGAGTCGTCGCGGCGAGTGCTGAAGCACGTCGACCACAGCGTGCGCAAGATCGCGCGGTCGCGCGGCGGCCGGTACGAGCTGGTGGTTCTGTCCGACCACGGCCAGGTCGAGACGCGCACGTTTCGGGCCGTGAACGGCAAGGCCTTCGGCGAGGTGATCGCCGGCATGCTGGACGGCTTCCACGTCAAGGAGGCCAAAGGCGGCGAGTACGGACCGAACGAGGAGGACGCTCGCGGCCACCTCATCGCCACGCTGTCCGGAGGCGCCGCGCACCTGTACTTCGGCGACCAGCGGACTCGGATGTCACACAGCGACGTACAGAGCCGCTTCCCCCAGCTGCCGGCGCGCCTTGCGGGATTGCGCGAGGTGGCTTTCCTCATGCTGCGCCAGGGTGGCGACGACGTGTTCGTCACGCGCGCCGGCGAGCTTCGCGGACCCGCCGTCAAGCCGCTGCTGAGGGCCTACGACGAGCCCGACGTGCTGTTCGAGCAGCTGAGCCGGCTCAACTCCTTTCAGGCTTGCGGCGACATCGTGGTGTTCGGCGCCTTCGTCGACGGCAAGCAGGTCAACTTCGAGAACCAGGCCGGCGGCCACGGGTCCATCGGCGGTGAACAGATGCACCCGTTCGTCCTGGCGAAAAAGGAATGGGCGCTCGACCTCTCCGGCGTCAAGGGAGCGCACCAGCTGCACGCGGTGCTGTCCGGCCTACGCGACCGGCTTGCATCATGACCGCGCCGAGGATGAGCAGGCCCCCGAGGGCCTGAACCGCGGTGAACCGGTCGCTGAACAGGGCGACCGCGAGGACGACGGTGACGACCGGCTCCCACGTGCTCAGCAGCGAAGCCCGCGCGGCGCCGACGCGAGGCAGCCCGGCCAGGAAAGTCGTGATCGCGACCATCGTCGGGATCACGGCCAGCGCGACGACCACGAGCCACCCCTCGCTCGACGGCGGCAGCGTGAGCTGGCCCTGCCCCAGGGCGATGACCGCGAAGGCGAGGCCGGCCCCCGACATGATGACCGCGCTCGCGCCGACGGCCGGCACGCGGCTCATGACGCGCTCGCTGAGCAGGATGTAGGCCGTGTAGACGGTTGGGGCGGCGATCGCGAACAGGAGCCCCCACGCGATGTGAAGCTCGGCCCCGCCGACGAGGAGGACGAGGCCGGCAAAGCTGCCCGCAAGCGCGAGCATATGCCAGCCCGTGACCGGTCGGCGCAGGAACAGCCACCCGGCGATGACGACCAGGCTCGGATAGATGTAGACGATGAGCACGCACAGGGAGGCCGGGAGCGTCTTGAGGGCCGTGAAGTAAGTCAGGGACTGCGCCGTGTACACGATCGCGCCGAGTCCGAACAGTGCCGCCAGCGACCGGCGCTCGAAGCGAAGAGGGTTCTGGCGCAGGAGGAGCGCCAGCGCCCACATCCCCGCGCCCGCGACCAGGAACCGGAAAGCCAGCGTCTGGGTCGTGCCCAGGCCCGCCCGGGACGCAAGCTTGGCGAAGATCGCATTGGTGCCGAACGCCGTGGCCGAGACCAGGACCAGTGCGATCCCGGCCCACTCGTTCGTGCGGCCCGGCGCCGCCTGAGCCCCTACGGCCAGAGGAGGTGGCCGAGGAGCATGCCGATCAGCACGGCGAAGGCGTACGTCACGCGCGGAAACCGGCGGACTAGCGAGCGCACGTCGTTGTTCATCGGATCGGTGCCCGCTCCGAGGGCGAGCGACTCCTGGAGCATGAGCAGGAACGCGATCAGCGTGAATGCCGTGAACAGGAGCGAGATGATCGCGTCGGGGGTGACGGTCATCGCTTGGCAGCCGGTGAGGTCCGGCCGGACGCGGGACCCCAGAGGAAGTGGCCGAGCAGGACGCCGATGACCACGGCGATGACGAAGGCGAAGCCC
>CBJLKR010000048.1:0-12546 GCA_966423695.1 uncultured bacterium
AGTAGGCCTTCGCCAGGGAGACCCGGAACTTCGCCGGGCTGCCGCACACGAGGCAGTTGCCCGCCGGCTTCGATTTCTCGTCGATCGTGCGGATGGTGACGCCTCCGGCCTCGGCCCTTATCCGCGCCTCCTCCTCGGTGTCGCCGCACCACTCGGTCCAGACGAAGCCGGACTTCTCACGGAAGTGGGCGGCCACCTCGCCCAGCGTCCTGAGCTCGTACGTGTGGTCGCGCTGGAACTTCTCCGCGCGCTCGAACAGCCGGCGCTGGAACCCGTCCAGCTCCTTGCCCAGGCGCTCGGCCAGGCCTGCCACCGGGACCCCGACCTTGGCCCGCGTCAGGCGGTCGACCATCTCGACCTGTCCGGCGTCCGCGTCGCGGGCGCCGACGTTCAGGCGCAGGGGCACGCCCTTCAGCTCCCAGTGCGCGTACTTGTCGCCGGGCCGCTCGTCGCGCCAGTCGACGCGGTGGCGGATGCCGGCACGCTTCAGCTCCCCCGTCCATGAGCCGATGAACGCCTCGACCTTCGAGCGCGACGCGTCGTCGCGGAAGATCGGCACCACGACGACCTGGACGGGAGCGATCCGGGGCGGGACGATGAGGCCGGAGTCGTCGCCGTGGGCCATGACGACCGCGCCCACCAACCGGGTCGAGATGCCCCAGGAGGTGGAATGGCACAGCTCGCGCTCGTTCTCCCTGTTCGAGAAGGAGATATCGTAGGCGCGGGCGAAGTTCTGGCCGAAGTAGTGCGACGTCCCCATCTGCAGCGCCAGGCCGTCCTTCATCAACCCTTCGACCGTCAACGTGTGCACCGCACCCGGGAACGTCTCGGCGGGCGACTTGCGACCGACCAGCACGGGCACGGCGAGCCAGTCCTCGGCGATCGAGCGGTAGTAGCCGAGGATCAGATCGGCCTCTTCGATCGCCTCCTGACCCGAGGCGTGGAACGTGTGTCCCTCCTGCCACCAGAACTCGCGGCTGCGGAGGAACAGGCGAGAGCGCATCTCCCAGCGGACGACGCTGTTCCACTGGTTCGTGAGCTTGGGCAGGTCGCGGTGCGATTGGATGTAGCGCTTGATCAGCGGCCCGATGATCGTCTCCGAGGTGGGCCGGACGGCAAGTGGCTCTTCGAGCTCTTCCATCTGGCCGCCGGCGCGCGTCACCCAGGCGACCTCGGGTGCGAAGCCCTCGATGTGCTCCGCCTCCTTCATCAGGTACTCGCGGGGGATGAGGAGCGGGAACGCCCAGTTCTCGTGCCCGCTCTCCTTGATCATGTCGTCGAAGGCACGCGTGATCGCCTCCCACATCGCCCACCCGTAGGGGCGGACGACCATCATGCCGCGGACCCCCGACCAGTCCGCGAGCTCCGCCTTGCGGACGACCTCCGTGTACCAGCGGTCGAAGTCGTCGGACATCTTCGTGACCTCTTTCACGAAGTCCTGCTGCTCCTCTGTCTCCTGTTTCATGCCCTTAGCTCCCAAGCATCAATGTTCTGAGAATCTAGTCGTGCGCGCCCGGACCGGTTTGCGGCCGGGCTACGACGGGAGCGAGGCCGGAGACGCAGGCGTGTGCTCGGCAGCGATCGCGTCGATCTCGGCCAGCAACACGGGCAGCAGCTCTTCCTGGGGCACGGTGCGGTAGAGCTTACCTCGCTTGAAGATCACACCCTTGCCGCGGCCGCCGGTGACTCCGATGTCGGCGTGGCGCGCCTCCGCAGGCCCGTTGACGACGCAGCCCATGACCGCGACGGTGATCGGCACGCGCAGCTTCGCGATGTGCGCCTCGACCGCCTTGACCGTCGGCACCATGTCGTACTCGAGCCGCCCGCACGTCGGGCAGGCGACCAGCGTCGGCGATTCGACCCGGAACGCGAGCGTCTTGAGGATCTCGTGCGCGACGCGCACCTCCTCGCGTGGGTCGGACGTCGCCAGCGAGACGCGGATGGTGTCCCCGATACCCTCGCTGAGGAGGATGCCCATCCCGACCGCGCTGCGGATGCTCCCCGCCTCGACCGGCCCTGACTCGGTGACGCCGAGGTGGATGGGGTACGGCCGCGCCGCCGCGAACTTGCGGTTGGCGAGGATGTTGGTCCAGACGTCGGTCGCCTTGAGCGAGACCTTGACGAAGCCCGGACCGTAGTCGAGGTCCTCGAGGATCTTGCAGTGGCCCAGCGCGACCTCGACCATGCGCTCGGCCGTGCGCTCTCGGTCGTCGCGGTCGACGTGGTGTTGCTCGCGCAGCGACTTGTGCACCTCTTCCGGCAAGGACCCCGCGTTGACGCCGATGCGGAACGGGATCTGCCTCTCCTTGGCCGCGGTCACGACCTTGACGACCTTGTCGCGGTCCGGGATGTTGCCCGGGTTCAGGCGCAGGCAGTGCACACCGGCCTCGATGGCTATCAGCGCGAGCGTGTGGTCGTAGTGGATATCGGCGATGACCGGGAGCGGCGAAGCCTTGACGATCTCCTTCAGAGCCTCGGCGGCCTCTTTGTCTGGAACCGCCGGCCGGACCATCTCGCACCCGGCCTCCTTCAGCTCATGGATCTGGCGCAGAGTCGCCTTCACGTCGCGGGTGTCGGTCTTGGTCATCGTCTGGACCGCGATCGGCGCGGCGCCGCCGACGACGACCCCGCCGACGTTGACCGGGATGGATTTCCGACGCTGGACCATGGCCATCAACGTAATCCTGGGAACTGCCCGGTGGCGATCCGCTGGATGTCGAGGAAGCTGATCACGGCCGCAAGCGCGAGCAGCGCGACGAGGCCGAAGCGCTGGAAGTTGAGCTCGGCCGTGCGGTCGAACGGCCGGCGTCGCGCCACCTCGAGAAGGACGACGACCATGCGCCCGCCGTCGAGGGCGAGGAACGGCAGCAGGTTCGTGAACCCGAGCGCCACCGAAAGGAGCGCCACGTAGAACAGGTACGTGTCGAGGCCGTGGCCCGCCGACTGCGCGGCCACGTCGGCGATGCCGATCGGCCCGGTCACGCCGTTCGGCCCGAGCAGGCCGCCAGGAACCGCGCCGCTCACCAGCTGCGAGAGGCCGTACGCGATGTTGCGGACGGCCGCGAAGGGGAACGTGGCGCCGTTGACCAGCGCGTCCTTCGGGGTCAGCACCGCCCACCTCGCCTCGACGCCCATCCTGCATGCCCCGCTCGTATCGCAGCGGGGGGTGACGATGTAGGAGAACGGCTTGCCGTCGGCGTGGACGCCGCCGATCATCAGCGCCGCGTTCGGCGCGCCCGCCTCGATCTTCTGCAGCTGGTCCGGTTGGGTGATCTTCTGCCCGTCCACGGTCCGCAGCACGTCGCCCGGCTGGAGGCCCACGGTCGCCGCGGGCGAACCGGGCAGGACGTCGACTACCTTGCCGGGCACGTCATTGAGCTGGGTCAGGTCGTAGGCGGTGACCAGCAGCATGGCGAAGAGGAAGTTGGCGATCGGCCCTCCGGCCAGGATCAAGAGCCGCTTCCAGGCGGCCTTGGTGTGGAAACCGTTCGGGTCGGCGAAGTCCCCCGCCTCCATCCCCCCCATGCGCACGTAGCCCAGAATCGGCAGGGCCCGGATCGCGTAGACCGTCCCGCCGCGTGTGACGGACCAGAGCCTGGTCCCGGCGCCGATCGAGAACTCGATCACCCGGACCTTGAACAGCTTCGCGAACAGGAAGTGGCCGGCTTCGTGGGGCGCGATGAGGAGCAGGAACATTCCGGCGATCCCAACCACGACGAGGAGGGTGCTCATGCGCGCCTCACAGTACCGAAGTTTTCCCGGACTTCAGCCCTCGCCCAGCGGTCGGCCTCGAGCACGTCTTCCAGGCTCGAGCCGGAGCCCGAGAACGCCGCGAGCGCCCGTTCGACGGTCGGGACGACGGCGCTGAACGGTACCTCCCGGGCCAGGAAGGCGTTGACCGCCTCCTCGTTGGCGGCGTTCAGCACGGCCGGGTGGCCGCCGCCCTTCGCCGCCGCCTCGCGAGCCAGCCGCACGCTGGGGAAGCGCGCCTCGTCGAGGTCATGGAACTCGAGGCCGCTCAGCTCGCGGATCGGCGTGGGCGGCACGGCGTCGGCCAGCCGCTCGGGATAGGCCAGCGCGACGCCGATCGGAAGGCGCATGTCCGGCCGGCCCAGCTGGGCCTTGAACGACCCGTCGACGAACTCGACCAGCGAGTGGACGACGCTCTGAGGGTGGATGCACACGGTGATTTGGTCGAGGCCGATGCCGAACAGATGGTGCGCCTCGATGACCTCGAGGCCTTTGTTCATCAGCGTGGCGGAGTCGACCGTCACCTTGGGGCCCATGGACCAGCGTGGATGGTTGAGCGCCTGCTCCACCGTCACCTGGTCGAGGTCGGTCTCGGGGTGCGCCCAGAACGGGCCGCCGCTGGAGGTGATGACGAGCCGGCGCACGTTTTTCTTGTCCTCGCCCCACAGGCACTGCCAGATCGCGCTGTGCTCGCTGTCGATCGGCCGCAAGCCCTTGGCGCCGGCCGCCTTCATCACCAGCTCGCCGGCCATGACGAGCACCTCTTTCGTCGCCAGCGCGACCTCCTTGCCGGCCCGCAGCGCAGCGAGCGTCGGCGCCAGGGCCCGGGCGCCCGGGATCGCGACCACGACGAGATCGCAGCGCGCGTCGGTCACCATCGCCTCGACGCGGGCATCGAACTCGGCGTCTCCGGCGCGCCCGTGGACGACGTGGTCCGCGGTGCGGTGGCTCGAGTGCGCGCCCTCGCTCAGTCCGAACAGGCGGAAACGATCCGGGTTGCGGTCGATGACGTCAAGCGTCTGCCGGCCGATCGAGCCGGTGGCGCCGAGGACCGCGACGTTGACCGGTCGCATCTAGAGCAGGTGGAACATCGTCACATAGAAGTAGACGAGGATCGGCGGAAACAGAATTGAGTCGATCCGGTCGAGGACGCCGCCGTGGCCGGGGATGAGGTGGCCCGAGTCCTTGACGTCGGCGATCCGCTTCATCTGTGACTCGACCAGGTCCCCCACCTCGGCGCTGGCGCCGGCAAGCAAGCCGATGACGACGCCGTGGATCGGATTGATGCCGAGCACCAGCGAAACCCCGATGAGCATCACGATCACGGCGCCGACCACACCCGCAACCGCGCCCTCGAGCGTCTTGCGGGGGCTGATCGCCTCGAAGAACGGATGCCTGCCGATGCGGCTGCCGACCAGCAGCGCCGCGGCGTCGCTGACGACCACGGCGAAGATCGTGAAAAGCGTCCAGACGAGCCCGTTCGGCCTCGACGTGTAGAGCAGGAGGTAGAAGTTGAAGGGCATGCCGATGTAGAGGGCGCCTGCCATGCCCATCGCCCACCTGCTCAAGCCCTGGCGCCTTCCGGGGACGAAGAGGAACGCGCCGAGACCCCCGACCAACGCGAACGCGAGCACGAGATTGACATCGATGTCTTTCAGGACGGTGCCGCTGAACGCAAAGAACGCTCCGAGCGGAAACAGCAGCCACGCCGGGGCGCGCGAGCCCATCTTGTCGGAGAGGCCGTTGAACTCGTACAGCGCGAGCCCGCCGAGGATAAGCACCAGCGCGTAGACGCCGTACAGGCCGACCAGGACAAGGCCGATGACGAGCGCGAGGATGACGAAGGCGCTGAGGATCCGGACCATGAGCGGGCTCGGCTTCCAGCCGCGGGCCAGGGGCGCGTTCCGCGTCGTCAACTCACCAGCTCCTGCGCCGGGCGGCCGCCGAAGCGGCGGACGCGCGAGGCGTACTCCGCCAGCGCGGCCTTCAGGTCCTCCTCGCCGAAGTCGGGCCAGAGCGTCTGGCTGACGAGCATCTCGGCGTACGCGCCCTGCCACAACAGGAAGTTGCTCACCCGGTGCTCACCGGCCGTGCGGATGATCAGGTCGGGGTCGGCCAGCTCGGGCTGGTACATGCGGGCGGAGATTGCGGCCTCGTCCACCTCGGCCGCGGGCACGCCATCCTGGAGGAGCCGCTTCGCGGCGTCGACTATCTCGGCCCGGCCGCCGTAGTTCAGGCAGACGTTGAGCACGCCGTTCGTGTTGTTCCTCGTCCTCGCCGTCGCCTCCTCGATTCGCTCGCGCATTCGGGGCGACAGGTCCTCGCGCCGGCCGCTGACGACGATTCGCACCCCGCGGCGGTGCATCTCGTCGATCTCACGCTGCATCGTCTCGTGGAACAGGCGCATGAGCGCCCGCACCTCGGCGCGAGGACGCGTCCAGTTCTCGGTCGAGAACGCGTAGATGGAAAGGGTGTGGACGCCGTTGTCCTCGCACGCCTGGAGCACGCGCTTGATCGCGCGCACGCCCGCGCGGTGGCCAAAGCTCGCGGGCCGGCTCTGGCGCCGGGCCCAGCGGCCGTTGCCGTCCATGATGATCCCGATGTGGCGAGGGACGTGCGGGTCCACGGGTGAGGAAAGCGTACCGACCGGCTCGAAAACCGTCTTCGAAGTCGCCTAGATCTCGAGCACCTCGCGTTCCTTGCGGGCGGCGAGAGCGTCGACCTTCTCGATCTGAGTCTCGGTGATCTTCTGCAGCCGCGCGCTGGCCCGCTTCGACTCGTCCTCGGCGACCTCGCCCTTCTTCTGCATCTGCTCGATCCGGTGGAGCTCGTCGCGGCGGACGTTCCGGATCGCGACCCGCGCCTCCTCCGCCTTCTGCTTGACGAGCTTCACGTACTCACGCCGCCGCTCCTCCGTCAGGGGCGGGATGGGGACGCGAATCACCTGCCCGTCGTTCGCGGGGTTGAGGCCCTGTTCGCTGGTGCGCAAAGCCTTTTCGACGGCGCCCATCTGGCTCTTGTCGTAGACCTGGACGACGAGCAGGCGCGGCTCCGGCGCGCTGATCTGGGCGAGCTGGTTCAGGGGCGTGGGCGTGCCGTAGTAGGGAACCATGATCCGGTCGATCAGGGCGGGATTCGCGCGTCCGGTGCGAATGTGCGTCAGCTCGCCGCCGAAGTGCTCGGCCGACTTGGCCATCTTGGACTCGGCCTCGCGAAGTATGGGGTCGATCACGCTGACGTCCGAGTTCCGACGAGGGTGCCGATCTCCTCGCCGACGATCACGCGCTCGATGTTCCCCGGCGTGAGCAGGTTGAAGACCACGATCGGCACATCGTTGTCCATGCACAGGGTCAGCGCGGTGTTGTCCATGACCTCGATGCCGCGGTTGAGCACCTCCAGGTAGCCGAGGCGCTCGAACTTCGTCGCACTGGGATCGCGCTTGGGGTCGGCGGTGTAGACGCCGTCGACCTTCGTCGCCTTGAGGATCACGTCGGCCTCGATCTCGACCGCGCGCAGGGCGGCGGTCGTGTCGGTGGTGAAGTACGGGTTGCCGGTGCCCGCCGCGAGGATCACGACGCGACCCTTCTCGAGGTGACGCACGGCGCGGCGCCGGATGTACGGCTCGGCGACCTGCGGCATCTGGATCGCCGTCATCGTCCGCGCGGGAATGCCGGTTCGCTCGAGCGCGTCCTGCAGGGCCAGGGCGTTGATCACCGTCGCGAGCATGCCCATGTAGTCGCCGGTCGCGCGGTCGAATCCGCGCTCGGTCGCAGCCAGGCCGCGGAAGATGTTGCCGCCGCCGACCACGAGCGCGATCTGCACGCCCATCTGGTGGACGTGCTTGACCTGCGCGGCGATCGCCTCCACCACCTCGAGGTCGATGCCGTAATCGCGCTTGCCGCCAAGCGCCTCACCGCTCAGCTTGAGCAGAACGCGGTTGTACTTCGGCGCGCCCCCGTTTACCAGCTGGCTCAGGACTCCCTGATGTTAAATCGCGCGAAGCGCCGGACCGTGATGTTCTCCTGAAGCTTGGAGATGTTCTCGGCCACCAGCTGCTGCACCGTGTGGCTGGGCTCGCGGAAGTACGGCTGCTCCATCAGGCAGCTCTGCTTGAGGAAGTTCTCGACCTGGCCCTCGACCACGCGCGCGATCACCTGGTCCGGCTTGCCATCCTGGCGGGCCTTCGCCTCGTACACCTCGCGCTCCTGGACGAGCACCTCGTCGGGCACATCTTCGCGCGTCACCCAGCGCGGCTCGAATCCCGCGATCTGCAGGGCCAGCTCCCTGGCGAGCTTGCGGAAGTCAGGGCCCTTGGCGACGAAATCCGTCTCGCAGTTGACCTCGACGAGCACCCCCACCTGGGGCGGAAAGTCGGGCGAAGTGCTGTGCAGATACGCCTCGACGACGCCCTGCCCGGTCGCCCTCCCGGCGCGCTTCCCCGCCTTGGCGATGCCCTTTTCGCGCAGGATGGTGAAGGCCTTGTCGAGGTCGCCCTCCGCCTCTTCCAGCGCGCTCTTGCAGTCCATCATGCCGGCGCCGGACATCTCCCGGAGCTTCTTGACGTCTTCCAGGCTGACCGCCATCACCGGGCCTCCTCGTCGTCGACGCCGCGGCCGATGAACTCCTCCTCCGACACGGTCGGCAAGTAGTCCTCCTCGTCTTCGAGGTACTCCTCGATCTCCTCGTATCGAGGCGTCTCGAGGAACTCGCGCTCCTCGACCTCGGGCAGGATCTCGCCGCGGGCCGCTGCCTCCTGGCGCCCTTCCTGGCACGCGTCCGCGATCTTCGAAGTGAGGAGCTTGACGGCGCGGATGGCGTCGTCGTTGCCGGGGATCACGTACTGGATGAGGTCCGGGTCGCAGTTCGAGTCGGTGATGGCGACGACCGGGATCTTCAGCCTGTTCGCCTCGGTCACGGCGATGTGCTCCTTGCGCGGGTCGACCACGTACAGGGCGCCCGGCAGGCGCTTCATGTCGGCGATACCGTCGAAGTGGAACATCAGGCGGTCGAGCTCGTCCTGGAGCTTCTTCGCCTCCTTCTTCGGCATCTGCTCGAACTGGCCCTCCTGCTGCATCTTCCGCAGCTCCTGGAGGCGCTCGATGCGCTTCTTGACGGTGCTGAAGTTGGTCAGCATGCCGCCCATCCACCGGCGGTTGACGAAGTACATGCCGCAGCGCGCAGCTTCGGTCTGGATCGTCTCCTGCGCCTGCTTCTTCGTGCCGACGAACAGGACCGGCCGGCCGCTGGCGGCGACGTTGCGCGTGAAGTCCCAGGCGTCGTCGAGCAGCCGCACGGTCTTCTGCAGGTCGATGATGTGGATCCCGTTGCGCGCGGTGAAGATGTAGGTCTTCATCTTCGGATTCCAGCGGCTGGTCTGGTGGCCGAAATGCACGCCCGCCTCCAGCAGCTGCTTCAAGGTCACTTGAGCCACGTCTCGATACTCTCCTGTTCAACTTCCGCCCGGTTCACGCCCTCGTAGCGAGGGACAGGGGGATGGCCCCGGGCGTGCTAACTCGATTCGCCGCCCGGCGCACGCAGCGCGCACCGTTGGGACGAACCGGCTCCAGGAGTATACCCAGCGCTCCGAAGTCCTAAGCGACCGCCGGCTTCTTGACGCCCTTCGGGCCGGGGCACTTCGGATAGTCGGAGCAGGACTTGAACACCCCAAACCGCCCGCGCCGCTCGACGAGCGGCTTGCCGCAGATGGGACACGGCTCGTCCAGCACCTTGGGCCCCTCCCGCCGGGTGCCGTCCTTACCGACGTTGGCCCGGTACTTGCATTCCGGGTAGCGTGAGCAGGCGACGAAGGGTCCGTAGCGGCCGGTCCGCTCGAGCAGGTCACCCTCGCCGCACTGCGGGCACTTCTCGCCCGTGGGCTTGGTTTCGGTCTGAGCCGCGTCGCGCTTGATGTACTTGCACTCGGGGTAGCCCGAGCAGCCGATGCACTCGCCGTAGCGGCAGTTGCGGACCTGCAGCGGCCGGCCGCACTCGGGGCACTTCTCGTCCAGCAGCTTGGGCTCGGGCGGCTCCCCATCCGCGGTCAGTGCCCGGCGGTATTTGCACTTCGGGTAGCGCGAACAGCCGAGGAACGGGCCGAAACGGCTCGCCTTCCGCACCAGGTGACCCTCATGGCAGAGCGGGCACTCCTCATCGGTTTCGGCGGGCGTCGCCTCCTCAGCCGCGCTGAGCATGCGCTGCAGGGGGCCGTAGAAGTCTTTCACCACCGGAACCCACTCCTGCTTCCCGCTCTCGACCTCGTCCAGGCGCTTCTCGAGCTTGGACGTGTACTCGTCGTCGGAGATCGTCTTGAAGTGATCGACCATGAGACTGTTGACCGCCGCGCCGACACGTGTCGGATGGAGCCGGCGGTCCTTTATCTCGACGTAGCCGTGCGCCTTGGTGATCGTCTGCACGATCGGGGCGTATGTCGACGGGCGCCCGATTCCGCGCTGCTCGAGCTCTTTGATCAGCGTCGCCTCCGTATAACGCGGGGGCGGCTGGCTGAAGTGCTGCTCCGGCTTGACGCCGTGGTATTCGAGGTCGTCGCCCTGCGCGAGCGCCGGTAGCTCGTTTTCGCCGTTCTCGTCTTGACCGACGGAAGACTCCCCCCTTTCGCCCGGCGCGGCCAAAGCTCGCGACGCCGGGCCTCCCACCTGTCCCCACACCCGGTAGAAACCGTCGAACGCCAGGACCGAGCCGTTGGCGCGGAACAGGAATTCCCCGCCTTCGATCTCGACCTGCGTCTGGTCGTACTGGGCCGGGGCCATCCGGCTGGCGACGAAGCGCCTCCAGATCAGGTCGTACAGGCGGTACTGGTCCGGCGTGAGGTGCTGGCGCACCGAGTCCGGCGTCCGGCTGACGTCTGTCGGACGGATCGCCTCGTGCGCGTCCTGCGCGCCGGGCGTCGCCTTGGCGGTGCGCGCCGCGCCGACGTAGTTCTCGCCGTGCTGTGCCTTGATGAACGACTTCACCTTCCCATCGGCGTCGGCGGCGATGCGAGTGGAGTCGGTGCGCATGTAGGTGATGAGGCCGGTTGGACCTTCCGCGCCGAGCTCCACGCCTTCGTACAGCTGCTGCGCGATGCGCATGGCGATGTGCGGCCGCATCCGCAGCCGGCTGGAAGCGTCCTGCTGCAGCGTCGAGGTTATGTACGGAGGGTTCGAGCTCTTGCTCCGGCGCTTCTGCTCGACGCCGCTGACTCGGTAGGTCGCGCCCTCGAGCCTGCGCAGGATGTCCTGCGCCTCGGCCTCGTTGTGGACCTCGAACTTGCCTTCTTTCTCCTCGCCGCGCGGGGCGCCGGCGAGCGGGCGCAGGAGTCGAGCCAGGAAATGAACGCCGTCGCCGCCCTTCGAGAGCTCGACGTCGACCGTCCATGACTCGACGGCGACGAACTTCCGGATCTCCTCCTCGCGGTCGCAGACGAGCCGGAGCGCCACCGACGAGACCCGGCCGGCGCCGATGCCCTTCTGCACCTTCTGCCAGAGGAAGGGGCTCAGGCGGAACCCGACCAGGCGGTCGACGACCCGGCGCGCCTGCTGGGCGTTGACCAGCCGCATGTCGATGCCGCGCGGCGCCTCGAGCGCCCGCTGCACCGCTTCAGAGGTGATCTCGTGGAACTCGATGCGCTTGGGGTCGCGGAGCTTGAGCACCTCGGACAGGTGCCAGGCGATGGCCTCCCCCTCCCGGTCGGGGTCGGACGCGAGGATGACCTCCTTGTCGCCTTTCTCCGCCGAGCGGAGCTCGTTGATGGTCTTGCGCCGGCTCTCCACGACCTCGTACCGAGGCTTGAAGCCCTCGTCGACCTCGACCCCCATCTCCTTCTCAGGGAGATCGCGGACGTGGCCCATGGAGGCGCGCACGTCGAAGCGCTCGCCCAGGAACCGCTTCAGGGTCCTGGCCTTAGCGGGCGACTCGACGATGATCAGTCCTTCCGGCACAGCTCTCTCTTTATCCCCACTTCCGGACCTTTGTTCCCCCGGCCGTAGGTCCGGGCGGGCATCCTACGCCCGTTCTTTGCCGCGGCGCAACGCCCTTACATACCCGCCCTGGTGCCTTTTCACGGCCCCGGCGAGCTCCAGCGCCGTCAGCCGGCCCAGCACCTCGGCGACCGGGAGCTGGAGTTTTCGGGCCAGCTCCGCGGCGTTCACGGCGAGAACGTCTGAGAGGTGGGAGAGGATGCCGTCCCGCTCCTGCGGGAGCCTGAACCCGAGCCCGCTGGGCGGCGGCAGAGGGTCGTCGAGGACCTCCCCACCGAGCTCGAGCACGGCCAGCACGTCGCGAGCGTTCTGGACCAGGCCGGCGCCGTCGAGCAGGAGCCCGTGCGTGCCCACGGACAGGGGCGAGAAGACGCTCCCCGGGACGGCCATTACCTCTTTATGTAGGTCGAGCGCGGCGGCGGCCGTGATGAGGGCGCCGGAGGCTTCCCCGGCCTCGACCACGACCACGACGGCGGAAAGCGCCGCGATGGTGTGGTTGCGCGCCGGGAAGTTCTGCCGACGCGGCTCGGTGCCGTCGGGGAACTGGCTGACCAGCGCGCCACCGCCGGCAAGGATCGCCTCGGCCAGAACGGTGTGCGCCGCCGGGTAGATGAGGTCGACCCCCGTGCCCATGACGGCGACAGTGACGCCGCCCGCATTGAGCGCGCCACGATGCGCGGCCGCGTCGACGCCCAGCGCGAGGCCGCTGACGACGACCACGCCGGCCCGCGCCAGCTCCAAACCGAGCTGCTCGGCCACGGCCTCGCCGTATGGCGTCGGCCGCCGCGACCCGCAGAGCGATACGTGCGGTCTTTCGGGA
>CBJLKR010000049.1:0-12489 GCA_966423695.1 uncultured bacterium
ATCGTTGCCGCATGCATACGCGACTACCTCGGCCCGGCTGTTGGAGAGCACGGCCAGCTCGGGCTCGGGCACGTTCCAGGTGGAGTCGGGCCTCACTCCTGCGCGACCGCCATGGCCCACGACGCGCCATCCGGCTGACTTGAAAAAGAGCTCGGGTCGCTCCGCTCGGTAAACCCTGGCGTAGACGTCCTGTGCGCTCGACTCCTCCATTCGCGCGTCCCGGCTGCGCCAGTACGTGACCCCGCAGGCCCAGACCTCCTGCGACTCCACCGGCGGGAGCAGCTCGCACGCTTCCAGGTCGAGACCGCCCGATGTCGTGGCGAGAGCCGCGCGCATCTCCGCCGCGGTCAGGCGCAGGAGCTCATCCATGCCGGCCTCGATCCGGCTGAGCCGGCCATCCGACCACAGGGCGGCCTGGTCACGCCCGCCATGGGCGACCCTGACCAGACAGGCCTTTGCAGGCAGCTCGCCGGGGTCTACCGGCATCGCTCCCGCAGCCTGGCCGACGCCGTCCGCGATGCTACTCCTCGCTTGACACGCCGCACCGGTCAGCGCATATTAACCGCCGCGAGGAAATCCATTTCCATGTGAAGTGGACTCGACCACATCGGGGAGGAAGCACGCACCAGCAGGTGAATAAGAAATACGGGGTAGCGATCCTTGGCGCGGGCTGGGTGGCGGGGGAGTACGTCAAGGCATTCCGCGACCATCCACTCACTGAGATCCGCGGCGTGTACAGCCACAAACCCGGCAAGGCGAGCCAGCTGCTGAAGCATCACGGAGTCGAAGCGCGGGAGTATTCGTCGGAGGACGAGCTCTTCGACGACGACCACGTCAAGATCGTGGCGTCCTGCACGCCGCCGGACGTACGGCCACACCAGCTCGAGCGGGCGGCCAGGTCGGGCCGGCATATCGTGATCGAAAAGCCGATCGCGCTGGACTACGAAGGCGTGAAGCGAATCTATCGCGCGGTACGTGACGCCAAAGTGAAGAGCGTCACGTCATTTGTGCTCCGCTGGAACCCGCAGTTCGAGACGGTCAAGCAGCTGCAGGCCGACGGGGTGATCGGGGACATCATCTACGCGGAGGCCGACTACTGGCATCCGATGAAGACCGAATACCCCAGCTACCCATGGGCGGTGACGAAGGAAAGGGGGGGAAGCTCATTCGTCAGCGCTGGGTGTCATGCGGCGGATGCGATTCGCTACTTCGCCGGCGAGGTGAGCGAGGTGTCCGCCTTCTCGGCCGGCCCGAAGAAGGACATGAACTACACGTACGACCCAACGACGGTGGCTTCCCTTCGGTTCGAGTCAGGTGCCGTGGGCAAGCTGTCGTCGGTGATCGAGGGCGAGACGCCCTACATCTTCAACGTTCGCCTCTTCGGCACCGACGGCACCGTCCAGAACAACCGGGTCTTCTCGCGGAAGCACTATCCAGGTTCGCTCAACTATTGGACCTTCCCGACCGTGGAACCCGACTCCGGCGACGTGACCCACCATCCGTTCGTGCCCGAGATCAGACACTTCGTGGATTGCATCGAGAACAACGTGGAATCACACGCCGCCATCTACGACTCGTACAAATCCATGGCGCTTTGCTTCGCGATCGACGAATCCGCGGCCAACAACGGCAAGCCGGTCAAGGTCGACTACCAGGTTTGAAAGGTATGAGTTGGCGCGCGATGGCTCATCTGCTGGTGTTGTTAGTTCCGAATAGGAGGAGATAGTGGCGAGCGATTCATTCACTCGGCGGGAAGTTACGCGAAGGTCGTTGCTCGTCGGCGGTGCGGCCGCCGTCGGTGGCCTGGTGGTCGGGGGTCTGGCGGGTAGCGCCCTCGCGCCCAAGTCGTCCAGCGGCGGAGGGGGATCCAAGGGCAGCCTCAAGGTCGTTGGCATCTTCCCGACCGGAGGCGTGATCGCATCCGACGGCAAGGAGATGGCGAACGGTACCAAGATGGCAGTGGACGAGATCAACGCCAGAGGCGGTCTCGTCGGCTACCACCTCGACTACGTCGAGATCGACGACAAGGACTCCTCCACCGACCAGATCACGACAGCGTTCAACCGGGCGGTGAGCGTGGAAAAGGCCGACGTCATCTTCTCGGGCTACCACCTGGCATCGGGACCCGAGTTCGACATCGTCGCGAACGCCGGTGCCCTCTACTACAACGTGAACACCCAGATCGCATGGGTCAACCGCTACAGAAGCGCCCCGGACAAGTACTGGGGCATCTTCCAGTGCGATCCCACCGAATCCTGGTACGGCCAGGGCTTCGCGTACTGGGTGGACGGCGCGCTCAACGCCGGACTGTTGAACTCCAAGGTGAAGACCTGCTCGATCATCAGCGGCAAGAGCGCGTACGGCACCGTGATCGCGACCGGCTTCTCGGACCAGATCAAGAAGCTCGGCTGGACGATCCTGACCAATGACGGTGTCAGTGAGGGCGCGGTGCCGGACTGGGGCCCGGTGCTGTCCAAGGTGAAGCAGGCCAGCCCGACGGTCCTGTTCACCAGCGACTTCTCACCGGCCGACGACGCCGCCATGGCGAAGGCTTGGGCCGCGAGCCCGACCAAGACTCTCGTGTACCAGCAGTACGGCCCGTCTGTACCCGAGTACCTGAACCTTGCGGGGCCCGCCGCCAACGGGATCGTGTGGGCTACCGTGCTCGGCCTTCTGCCGGACAAGATCGGCAACGACTTCCGGTCGCGCTACGCCGCGAAATTCGGCGCGCAGCCGGGGTGGGCCAACGCAGGCGGCTGCTACGACGAGGTCAACGTGTGGGCGGCGGCAGTCGCGCGGTCGGGTGATCCCAAGAACTACAAGGCGGTCGCGAAGGCGACCGAGTCGGTCATCTGGCGCGGCACGACGGGCTCGATCTCGTTCGTGGACCACACAGGCGTTCAGTTCCCCGCGCAGACGGCCGACGCGTCCGTGGGGCAGCCGCACATCATCGTCCAGATCCAGGACGGGCAGCAGAAGGTCGTCTCGCCAACGCCATTCACGAACGGCACTTTTGTGCTTCCAACCTGGATGAGATAGAGCCCGAGAAACCGCCAGCTAAGCCCAGGAATGCCGATACTCGAGTGCCAGAAGGTCAGCAAGGCCTATGGAGGTCTTCTCGCGGTCAGCGACCTGAGCTTCGCCGTTGAGCCCGGCGAGGTGTATGCCATTGTCGGGCCCAACGGCGCCGGGAAGACCTCCCTTTTCGACTGCATCTCAGGAGTCAACCCCGCGACCAGCGGGATCATCATGTTCAAAGATCGTCAGATCCAGGGCCTCCGCGCGCACCAGATCAGCAGGCTCGGCCTCGCGCGCACCTTTCAGACCACCGTCGCATTCGACAGCCAGACCGTCCTGACCAACGTGCTGGTCGGCAGCACGTTCGGGCGCGAGGGAGAAACTGCGACCCTCTCTTTCAGGAACCAGGCGAAGGATGACGCGCTCGACGCCCTGGCGCTGTGCGGCCTGGGCGGCCAGCAGCGTACGCTGGCCGGCCGGCTTCCGGTGCTGGCACGCAAGCGGCTGATGCTGGCCACAGCGCTCGCAATGCGCCCTCAGATGCTGCTCCTCGACGAGCCTTTCGGTGGCCTCAACCCCGCGGAACGGGCGCAGATGATCGACCTGATCCGGACGGTGGCCAAAACGGGCGTGACAATCCTCATGATCGAGCACGTGATGAAGGCGGTCCAGGCGCTGGCCGACCGCATCCTCGTCATCCACCACGGGCAGCAGATCGCGGTGGGGCCGCCCTCCAAGGTGCTTCGAGACCCGCGGGTGATCGAGGTGTACCTCGGCAACGTGGCCCCGACGGGCCCGGAAGCGGTGCCCGGCGATGCTTGAGGTCAAAGGCCTTGTCGCCGGTTACGGGGGTGGCGAGGTGCTCCACGAGATCGATCTGGTCGTGAACGAGGGCGAAGGCGTCGTCATCCTCGGTCCGAACGGTCACGGCAAGACCACGCTGCTGCGCGCCATCACCGGCCTGATGGCCCCGCGCGCGGGACAGGTGCTGCTCGACGGGAAGGACATCACTCACTGGCGTGCTCACTCGATCGCGGCCGCGGGCCTGGTGCACATCCCTCAGGGCGACCTGCTCTTTCCTGAGATGACCGTCACCGAAAACCTGCTCATGGGTGCCTACTACGGACCGACATGGTCGGAGCGCGGCGCGCGCCTGGAGCGGGTGTATGCGCTTTTCCCCTGGCTGCGGGAGCGGGGTAGCCAGCTGGCCCGCACACTGTCGGGGGGCGAGAGGCGGATGCTGGCGCTTGGGCGCGGGCTGATGTCGAAGGCCAGGCTACTGCTGATCGACGAACCTTCGCTCGGCCTCGCGCCGCTGATCACGCAGCAGATCTACGCCAGCATTCACAAGGTCAAGGAAAGCGGGTTGTCCCTTCTGATCGCGGACGAGAACGCAAACCACGTCGCCGGGCTGGCGGATCGGGTCTACCTTCTCGAGACCGGATCGCTGGTCCGGCAGGGTCCGGCCGATGAGATGCTCCAGGACAAGGCGCTGCTGGAGAGTTACCTGGGTTGAGCACGCAGCTCGTCCAGGCGGTGTGGGGCGGGATCCTGTTCGGCTCGGTCTACGGGCTGATGGCGCTCGGGCTGACGCTGGTCTGGGGCGCGGTCCGCCTGCTGAACCTGGCGCACGGTGCCTTCTTCGTTGTGGGCTCGTACGCCGCCTACTTCGTGGTGGCCGACCTCAACCTGCCGATCCTGGTCGCGCTGCCGTTCGGGGTGCTGGTCGCGGCCGCCTTTTCATACCTGATGCACCTCATCTTCATCCGCCCCGTCATCGGCAAGCCAGGGTTCGACAACTCGACCCTGATCGCCACGGTTGGGATCTCGATCGCAGTCTCCGCAGCGGCGATCCTGATCTTCAACCCGGAGTACAAGGTCATCCCACCGATCATCACCGGCAACTTCACCGTGAGCGCGGTCCAGATCACGAAGCAGGGATTGCTTGTGATCGGCGCCTCGCTCGCCCTCTTCGCGCTCGTCTACCTGTTCCTCACCTACACGCGCCTCGGGATGGCGATCCGCGCCGTATCGCAGCAGCAGGAGGCGGCGAGCCTGATGGCCATCCCGGTCGTGCGCACGTATGGAATGGTCATCGCGACCAGCGGCGCACTGGTCGGCCTGGCGGGAGTGCTGCTCTCTACTTTCTTCTTTCTGAATCCCAACTCCGGGTTCAACCCGATGATCCAGGCTCTTATCGTCACCATCTTCGGGGGTCTGGGCAGCGTCCGCGGGGCGCTGGTGGCGGGTTTCGTTCTAGGCATCTTCGAATCGTTCGTCGAGGTCTACTACGGCGTCGCGTGGGCGCAGCCTGGCGTTTTCGTGCTGATCATCCTGATGCTCATCCTGCGACCCAATGGCCTGTTCGGGATCGGGGAGGTGAGGCGGCTGTGAGCGCGCAGGCCGCCGCCACCGTCGGCTTGAAGCGGCCGGTGCTTGACCAGGAGGCCGCGCCATGGCCACGGGTTTCCTTGTGGACGGTGGGCGGGGTCGTCGCCGGCGGCATCGTGCTTCCACTCTTGCTCGTCCGCCTGAACATCGGCACGTACTTGATCACGCTGTTGATCCTCTTCTTCGTGCAGGCGGTGGTTGCGCAGTCCCGGAACCTGGTCATGGGCTACGGCGGCATCTACTCCTTCGCCCAGGTGGCGCTGTTCGCCGTGGGCGGCTGGACCTCGGGCGTGCTCGTCCACAGCCTGGGCTGGAATCCGTTCCTGGCGATCCTGGTTGCGCCGCTGGTCGCGGTTGTCGCCGCGCTCGGCATCGGCCTACCCACACTGCGGCTCCGCGGGGTTTACGTCGTGCTGCTGACGCTCGCGTTTCACGAGCTGGCGCGCGTGTTCGCGGTGACGGGCCCTCGCTTCATCAGCGGCGGCGGCTATGGCCTCGTCTCAGTGCAGACCTTTCAGTTCGGCGACGCGGTCGGCGACCAGCGCACGATCTACCTCTATTACGTGGCCGGGTTGATCTTCGCCATCGCCACGTTTGCAATCTGGCGCGTGATCCATTCGCCGCTCGGCGTGGCGATGACCGCGCTGCGAGACTCCGAGACCTATGCCGTCAGCCGCGGCATCAACCAGTTTCGCGTCCGCATCGTGCTGTTCGCGATCAGTGCCTTCTTCACGGGACTGGCCGGCGGCTACAGCACGCACTACAACGGGGGCATCTCGACGACGATCTTCGACTTCCCACGGATCATCGACCTGCTGGCCATGATCGTCATCGGTGGCTGGGGCACTTTCGGCGGCCCGATCCTGGGAGCGGGCATAGTGATCGGGCTGGATCAGTACCTCGTCGCCCTCGGCGACTACCAGACCCTGATCCTCGGGCTGGCGCTCGCCTTCATCGCCGTCTTCGCGCCCCAGGGTTTGTGGCCTCTGATCAGGCGGCTGTACGAGAACTACCTGGCACCCGAGCCGCTGCCGCCTACGGTGGAGGTCAGCCCGGCGGCGCCACATGACACGACGGAGGAGCTGTGACGACCGGCTTTCTCTGGCACGAGCTCTACGCATGGCACGACACCGGCACCGGCGCCTGGGTGATGCCGGCGGGACTCACCGTCCAGCCTCTTGCCCATATCGAAAGCGCCGACGGCAAGCGCCGGATCCGCAACCTGGTCGAGGTCAGCGGGCTGATCGATCATCTCGTTCAGCTCAAACCACGGGCGGCCGCTGAGATGGAGATCCTTCGCCTCCACACGCGCGAGTACGTCGAGCGGGTCAAGAAGATGAGCGCGGAATCGGGTGGCGAGGCGGGCGAAGAGACGCCGTTCGGCCGCGGCTCTTACGAGATCGCCCTTCTGGCTGCGGGCGGATGCATCAGTGCGGTGGACGCCGTGCTCGACGGCAAGGTGGACAACGCATACGCGCTCGTGCGCCCACCTGGGCATCACGCCGAGAAGGACCAGGGCCGCGGCTTCTGCATCTTCGGCAACACGGCGCTGGCCGCGATGCACGCGAGGCAGGCGCGAGGGCTTGCTCGTGTCGCGATAGTCGATTGGGACGTCCATCACGGCAACGGCACCGAGCATGCCTTCTACTCCGACCCCACCGTGCTCACGATCTCGATCCACCAGGACAACAACTACCCGCCGGGATCGGGTGCGATGACTGACGTGGGCGAAGGCGCGGGCCGCGGCTACAACATCAACGTCCCGCTGCCGGCGGGGTCTGGGGTCGGTGCGTACGTCGCCACGTTTGAGCGCGTCGTGGCGCCCGCGTTGAGCGCATTTCGACCTGAATTGATTCTCATCGCATCCGGCCTGGACGCGAGCGCGATGGATCCCCTCGCCTCGATGATGATGACCAGCGATGGCTATCGGACGCTGACGAAGATAGTGCTGTCCGCCGCTCGTGAGGTTTGCCACGGCAGAGTGGTCGCCTGTCACGAGGGCGGTTACTCGCCGGCTTACGTCCCTTACTGCGGGCTCGCGATCATCGAGGAGCTGGCAGGAATGCGCACAGCCGTCCAAGACCCGATCCTCGGGCTGCTGGCCGGGTTCGGAGGGCAGGAGCTCCAGCCCCACCAGGAGGCGGTGGTCCAGCAGGCGTCAAAGCTGGCGGCCGGGCTCATGGCCGCGGCGCACTGAACCCGTGGACAGATCCTCCTCGGACTACCTGAACCACATCGAGGAGCACCTCTACTCGTCGGTGCTGGCCGATATCCTCGATGAGGCCGGTCTCCGGCACCAGGTGATGCGACCTGATGTGCGCCCGCTGTACCCAGGCGCGAAAGCTGTGGGCCGGGCGGCGACGATGCTCGCGGTCGAGGTCACCGAGCTGCCGGCCGAGCCGTACAGGCTGCTCATGGATCTGCTGGACGGCCTCCAGCCAGGCGACGTGGTCGTCGGCGCTGTCCAGGGCAAGCCGGCCGGCGCCCTGTGGGGGGAGCTGCTCAGCACCCACACTCGCGCCAAGGGCGGCAGGGGCACGGTGATCGACGGATTGAGCCGCGACAGCTGGGGAATAGTCGACATGAAGTTCCCGGTGTTCGCGACCGGGCTCTCGCCCGCTGACTCGAAGGGCCGGCTCGAGGTCATCGCCATCCGCAGCACCATTCCCGTGGCTGGCGTCTCCGTGGCGGACGGCGACCTGGTCTTTGCGGACGCGGACGGCTGCGTTGTGATCCCCGCCGCCGTTGAACAGGACATCGTGGGCCGCGCCCTGGAGAAGGTGTCGGGGGAGAACACGATGCGTGAGATCCTGGCCAAGGGGGCGAGCATCAGGCAGGTTTTCAAGGAGTACGGAATTCTTTGAGGAAGACCCTATGAGCGAACGCACACCGATTCGCGCCCAGGACGCGCCCCCGCCAGGGGGGCCGTACTCGCAGGCGATCCGCAGCGGCGGCTTTCTCTTTCTCGCCGGCCAGGGACCGTTCCGGTCCGACGGCACGAAGGTTGACTCGTCCTTCGAGGACCAGGCACGCCAGACCTTCCGCAACCTGGCGGCGGTCGCGGCCGCGGCCGGCGCCTCGCTCGCGGATGCCGTGAAGGTCGGGGTCTACCTACGGGACATGACCAACTTCGCGGCCATGAACAAGGTCTACGTGGAGTTCATGCGCGAGCCCATGCCCGCCCGCACCACCGTCCAGTCGGACCTGCCTGGGTTCGAGATCGAGGTCGACGCCGTCATCGCCGTGGGCGACTGAGTCAAAGATGCGGTTCCACGACCGGGTGGTCGTCGTCACGGGCGCGGGTTCCGGGATCGGGCGCGTGATCGCGCAACGATTCGCGGGCGAGGGCGCGAAGGTCGCTGTGGTGGACTGGCTCCCTGACCGCGCCGACGCGGTCACGGCCGAGATCGCAGCGGCAGGCGGCAGGGCGGTTCCCGTGCATGCGGACGTCAGCTCGCGGCGTGATGTGGAACGAATGGTCGAGAGAGTGGCCTCGGAGCTCGGCCCCGTCGACGTGCTGGTCAACAACGCGGCGATCGCCGAGGGCGACGACGTCCTCCAGATGGACGAGGCGACGTGGGACCGCGACGTGGCGGTGGTTTTGAGGAGCGTCTTCCTGTGCTGCAAGGCGGTGCTGCCGTCGATGATCGAGCGGCGTCGCGGGGCGATCGTGAACATCGCCTCGGTCAACGCGATCATCGCTCTCGGCAACGAGGCATACAGCGCGGCGAAGGCCGGCATGCTCAACCTGACGCAGGGTATCGCGGTGCGCTACGGAACCCATGGGATCCGGTGCAATGCGATCGCGCCGGGCACCATCCGCACCCCCATCTGGCAGGCGCGGATCGACCGAGACCCTGTGGTCTTCCAGCGGTTGATCAAGTGGTACCCGCTGGGACGGGTGGGAGAGCCGGCGGACATCGCCAACGCTGCTATGTTCCTGGCTTCGGACGATGCGTCCTGGATCACCGGCGCGGTGCTGCCGGTGGACGGGGGTCTGCTCGCCGGCAACTACCCGATGACGCGGGAGCTGCTGGCCGAGGCCGGCAACGAAAAGCTGGACTCGTAGCTTTTGGAATTCGAAGTCCTGGTCGCCGGCGGCGACGTCGTCGATGGAACGGGCGCACCGCGCAAGCAAGCTGATGTCGGAATCGCGGGCAGACGCGTCGCAGCTGTAGGTCGCCTCGAAGAGGCGTCAGCCGGACGCGTCATCGATGCCCGCGGCCTGGTGGTCGCGCCGGGCTTCATCGACGTCCACGTCCACTCCGAGCTGGCGCGTCTTGGAGGCAAGGACCAGTTTGCCGGAGTCCTCGACGGGGTCACGACCGAGCTCATGTCGCCAGACGGCTTCAGCTGGGTTCCGCTTCCGCCGCGCCGACTGCGGGAGGTGAAGGACTACCTGCAGGTGTTCTACGGCGACCCGGACATCGGCTGGGATTGGACCTCGGTGGCCGGTTATCTCTCCCTTTTCAAGGGCCGTATCCCCAACCATCTGGTCCCGCAGGCGCCGCATCTCGCCATCAAGGTCGCCGCGATGGGCTGGAAGCCGGGACCTCCCACTGACGACGAGAAGAGGAGCATGCGCGCGCACCTGGTCGAATGGCTCGACGCGGGTGCGGTCGGCATGGCCGCCGGCCTCGAGTACCAGCCTGGCGCGCTGTCTGAGGTCAGCGAGCTGGTCGATCTCTGCCGCGTGGTGGCGGCGGCCGGTCGCGTGTACGCGCCTCATCAGCGCGGTTATTGGAGCCGGGTGGCACTCGGCAGCCGGGAAAGCTTCGAAATCGGACGCCAGTCGGGGGTCAAGGTCCACATCTCACACCTGGCGATGGACCAGGCGGCGATTGGCCTGATCGACGAGGCGCAAGCCTCAGACGTCGACGTGAGCTTCGACATGTACCCGTACTCGGCGGCCTGTACGCACCTGCTGATGATGCTGCCCGAGTGGGCGCAAGCCGGCGGCTACCAGGCCAGCATGGAACGCATCACGAGCGCGCCCGACCGCGCCCGGTTACGCGACGAGACCGCGGCGCGCATAGCGGAAAGGGGGGATATCACGCTCAGCAGCGTGGAGGCGGGGGAAGAGCTGGAGGGCCGAAGCCTCGGCCGCCTCGCCCGGGATGCGGGAAAAGAGGAGGTCGACTATCTCTTCGACCTACTCGCCGGCCATGCCGGCCGCGCCCTGGCCGTCTACCACTGGCCGGAGTCGGTCGGTGGTGACGCGATCCTCGAGCGAACAATCGCCCACCCCCTCTATGTGGGCTCCACCGACGGGATCTACATGGGCAGCCGGCCCCACAGGCGCGGGTTCGGAACGTTCGCCCGGATCGTGGGTGAGCATGTGCGCGCCGGCACGGTGACGCTCGAGCAGGCGGTCCGCAAGGTCACCGGTCTTCCCGCCGAACGCTTCTCGCTCGCGGACCGCGGCCGAATCCAGGAGGGCATGGTGGCCGACATCACTGTGTTCGATCCCCACACTCTCGAGGACAGGAGCACGTGGGAGAAGCCTCGCGTTCCGCCGTCCGGGATCGCCCACGTGCTGGTCGAGGGGGTGCCTGTCGTGTCGGGCGGGCGGGTGACGGGCGCGCTGCCAGGCCGGATCGTCGGCTGCTCCTAGACGGTGGCCTCGAGCGCGGAGCGGATCAGGTCGAGCGACTCCAGACGCATGAATCCGTAGTGGTAGAAGCCCACCTCCGCGACTCCAAGCTCGCGTGCGATCACGAGCTTCGCCGCCAGGTTCTGGGCTCCGTCGCAGTCCGGCGCCATCGGCCGTAGGATCACCGACAACCGCCGCTGGGGTCCTACCGCGGCTCGGTAAGCGGCCAGGTCGACCCGCAGCCTTTCGGGGTCTGCAGCGTAGCCGATCGCCTCGAGCTGGCTGTCCGCCGCGGCCACGTCGCCGACGTCGATCCCGAACCGCCAGGCGATGTCGGCCGCGGGTCCTCCCTGCGGACGTCCGGTCGCGTAGCCCTTGACCGCCCCGGACAGGTCGATGAAGGCAAAGCCCGCGTTCTCGGCGGCAGCGGCCTGGGCGGCCTCCTTGACCAGCGAGGTCACGGTGTCGGCTCGGGTCTCCAGATACCCCGCCAGCTCGCCGCCGGCGAACGCACCCACCGTCTCGCGGACCAGCTCCGGCTCCTCGGGTTGGGGATTGGCGGCGAAGCGGCGCTCGAGCTCGCCGCGCGCCTCGAGCCGCAACCTCTCCACGTCGACACCGCGCCGCCGCGCCGCCTTCATGCAGGGGTCGCAGAAGCACAGGCCGAGCAGGAAACGTCCGAACACGCCCAGCTCGATGAAGTACCTCTCGTGATGAAAGCCGTGCTCCAGCGCGTGGAAGTGAAGTGACTCGGCGACGACGCTCGCCACTCCCTTGGCGGCGATGTCCGCGCTGAGTGCTGTCACGTACGCGCGCACATCCGGATTGGACGGGCAGAGATCAGTCAAATGCGGGTCGCCGAACGCATTGCGGCAAGCGCAGTCCGGATGCGCGGCGCCAAGCGTGTAGTTGTGCAAGAAGACGGTCCACGCGCGCACCGGCAGCGAGCGCGCGGACGCCTGGCGGCACAGGTCGGAGAGCGGGTCGGACTCCCGGGCCAGCGCGCTCACCCTGGGCTGCAGATCGAGCCGGCGGTAGCGTTGGGGATCCGGCTGGAAGAACACGCAGTCGCCCTCCAGGAACTGCACCTTGCGCGTGGGATTGTGCGGAAAGATGTCGCGGCCCTGGTGATACGCGGCTGCCATCGTGATGCCGCTCAGCCCGGCGCGATGCGCGGCGTTGTCCAGTACGGTCGCCATGCCCTCGGACGCGAGGTCGCTGGCGAACATGAACAGAGACGTGTCGATGTCAGGATGTTAGCGCCGTCACAAGGCCCCAACGCGCGGCGTGGCGGACGGATTAACGTTCACCACCACGATGGTGGATGCCGCCGTGAAGGCGTTCCCGCTCCTCCGCGATAAGGCGGCGCTGGTCGTGGTCGACATGCAGAACGACTTCGTGCGGGTCGGAGCTCCGCTCGAGGTGCCCGACGCACGGGAGACGATCGACGTTCATATCGAGCTGCTCGATTGGTTTCGAGCGCGCCG
>CBJLKR010000050.1:0-12387 GCA_966423695.1 uncultured bacterium
TCGACAACCTGGTCCTGCTCTGCAAGCGCCATCACCGCATGCACCACGAGGGTGGATGGCAGCTCGTGTTCATCGACGGCGAGCTGACACCGCTGGCGCCCACGACCAGCTTCGCGCCGGCCCGCGGCCCGGATTGGAAACCAGCGGCTGCGTGGTAGAAAGAAAGTCACCGTGAATCCGGCGTTGCTCGCGCTCCCCGCGGCCTTCGGGCTGGCCGGCGCCAGCGGCCTGAACGCGACGCTGCCGCTGCTTATCGTCAGCTTCCTCGCGCGCATCGGCCTGGTCCACCTGGCGTCGCCGTACGACGCGCTTGGTTCCGACGTCGCGTTTTACGGCCTCATCGTCCTGGCGGTGGTCGAGTTCGCGGTCGACAAGGTGCCGGTTCTGGACAGCGTCGGGCACGCCGCGATGCTTCCCGTTGCGGCCGCCTCCGGAGCCATCCTCTTCGCGTCCCAGACCGGAGCGATCAGCGACGTCCATCCCGGCCTCGCGGTGCTCGCCAGCCTGCTGGTGGGCGGGAGCTTCGCGGGCATCATCCACGTCTCGCGGTCCGCGGTGCGTCCGGTGGCAAACGGGGCGCTGCTCGGGCCGCCGCTGTCGTTCGTCGAGGATGGAGCGGCCGCGCTCCTCGCCATGGCGGCGATGCTCGCGCCGGTGCTCGTGCCCGTCGTGGTGATTGCGATCGCGGCCGGTGTGGTCTTCCTCGTGCAGCGCCGTCGGGCGCAGAGTCGCGCGCTCACAGTCACGCGCTGAGCAGCAGCCGATCGGACTATCTTTCGGCGGTGGCGCGTGAGGTCGTGACCCCCACCGAGCTCGAGACGCTGCGCCGCACGCTGCGCGATGGCAACCTGGCCGAGGCGCTGCTGCGTCCCGGCAGGAGCGTCGCCCTTCGCTCCGGCGATCGCCGGCTCACGCGCGATGAGCTCAGGGACACGGCCGGCGCGATCGCGGGAGGTCTGGCGCGGGCCGGCGTGAGGCAGGGTGACCGCGTGGCCCTTTACGCGGCGAACTCGCCCGAATGGGTCCTGGCGTATCTCGGCGTGCTGCGCGCAGGCGCCGTGGCCGTGATGATGAACCCGGACTACCACTCGGCCGAGGCGGAGCACATCCTGCGCGACTCGGAACCGAAGAAGGTGTTCGCGGACCCCCAACGGGCGGAGATCGTGCGCAAGCTTGGCTTCGAGGTGATCCCCGTCGAGGACCCTCCGCAAGCTGGAGCACCGGCCCTCGCGGCGCTGACGCCGGAGAGCCCGGCGGCGATCCTGTACACCTCGGGCACGACCGGCAGGCCGAAGGGCGCGCTGCTGGACCACGGCAACCTCCTCGCCCAGGGCCGCGGCGCGCGCGAGGTCTGGAGATGGACGGACCGGGACACGCTCGTCCACGCGCTGCCGCTCTTCCACCTTCACGGCCTGGGGATGGGCCTTCACGGCACGCTGCTCGGCGATGGCGACGCCGTACTCGTCCCGTTCACGGCCGAAAACGTGGTGCGTGAGCTGACCCACGGCGGCACGATGCTGTTCGGCGTGCCGTCGATGTACCAGCGCCTGTGCGAGTGGCTGGAGGAGCATCCAACCGACCTCTCGCACGTTCGTGTCTTCGTGTCGGGATCCGCGCCGCTGCCGCCGGCTTTGTTCGAGCGCTGCGCCCGCCTGCTCGGGCAGCCGCCGGTCGAGCGCTACGGCATCACGGAGGGAGGCATCGTCGTCACCAACCCGTACGACGGTCCGAGGCAGCCGGGCCGCGTCGGCTACCCGTTCCCCGGCGTCGAGGTCAAGCTCGGCGAGCAGGACGAGGTGCTGCTCAAGGGCGGCCAGGTGTTCAAGGGTTACTGGCGCAACCCCGAGGCGACGAAGGAGGCGTTCACCGAAGACGGCTTCTTCCGCACCGGCGACGTGGGCGAGATAGGAGACGACGGCTCGCTGGCCATCCGCGGCCGGATCAAGGAGCTGATCATCACCGGCGGCTTCAACGTCTACCCGCGCGAGGTCGAGCTCGTGCTCGAGCAGCATCCAGCGGTGCACGAGGTCGCGGTCGCGGGAATGCCCAGCGAGAAGTGGGGCGAGGAGGTGACGGCGTTCGTCGTCCCCTCCGGCACCAAGCCGGTCGACGAAAGGGAGCTGATCGCGTTCGCGCACGAGCGGCTCGCCGCGTACAAGTGCCCGAAGCGGGTTGTCGCGATCGAGGCCTTGCCGCGGAACGCGATGGGCAAGGTCCAGCGCTCGGCGCTGATGAAGCGGTGAGATTCCTCGACCTGACGCAAGACTTCTCGTTGCACACGCCGGCCTTCGCCGGCTACCCCGGGCCGGCGATCCGGTGGATCAAGCGGCTGGCGTTCGAGAAGGCCGGGGGGCAGGAGATCACGATGACGCTCCACGTCAGCACCCACCTGGACGCGCCGGCGCACTTCATGACAGGCGGCAAGTTCATAGGCGACCTGCCGCTCGACTTTCTCATCGGCCCGGCGTGCGTGGTCGACCTTCAGCGCTACGGCATCGACGATTACGACGTTTACGGGCCCGAGCACTTCGAGCGCTGGGAACGCGACACGGGGATCAAGATCGACGCCCACGACATCCTGATCATCCGGACGGGCTATCACCGCTACTACCCGGAGAACTGGACCGACCGCTCACGGGCCGACGAGACGCGCTACTTCATCCGGCATCCAGGACCGGCTCGCGCGTTCGCCGAGTGGGTGCTGGACCGGCGCATCCGCTGGATCGCCGTGGACGCCGGGAGCGCGGACCATCCGATGAACACCGTGATCCGCAAGATTCGCGCCGACGAGGCGGAGGAGGCGGAGAAGAAGCTCGGCCGCAGCCTGGACGAGATCTTCCCCAAGCAGGACTACCAGATCATGCACACGCTGCTCTTTCCGCACGACATCATCCACATCGAAAATCTCGGCGGCCGCCTGGACGAGGTGCTCGACCGCAAGATCCTGTTCGGCTGCTTTCCGTGGCGCTTCCAGGGCGGCGAGGCGGCGCTGTGCCGCGCGGTCGCGATGCTCGAGCACCAGGCCTCGACGTGAAGCCGCCGCCGTTCCAGTACCACGCGCCAACGACAGTCGATGAGGCGTGTGGGCTGCTCGGTTCCCTCGAAGACGCGAAGGTGCTCGCGGGTGGGCAGTCGCTCATCCCGCTGCTGAACTTCCGGCTTGCAAGGCCGGCCCACCTGCTCGACATCAACCGCGTCACGGGCCTCGACCGGATCTACGAGCGGGACGGCGGCGTCGCGGTGCAGGCGCTCGTTCGGCAGGCGGCGGTCGAGGACTCGGAGATTGTCGCCCGCGTCTGCCCGCTGCTTAGCGATGCCGTCCGCCTGGTCGCCCACCGCGTGATCCGCAACCGCGGCACCGTGTGCGGGAGCATCGCGCACGCCGACCCGGCAGCCGAGCTCCCCGCGGTCCTGCTCGCGCTCGGCGGCGGCGTCGTCGCGCGCTCGACCCGGGGAGAGCGCACCATCCCGGCGGACAGGCTGTTCGCGGGCTTGTTCGAGACCACGCTCGCGCCCGACGAGCTGCTGGTGGAAGCCTGGTTTCCCGCCTCGCCGCGGCCCGCGGTCGTCCTCGAGGAGTCGCGCCGGCACGGCGACTTCGCGCTGGCCGGCGTCGTGCGCGCGGGGCAGCGCCTGGCCCTGTTCGGCGTCGCCCCGACCCCGGTGCTCGCCGATCCTCGCGACCCCGCCGCCGGGCTGACGCCGAGCGGCGACCTCGAGGCGACGCCGGAGTTCCGCAGGCATCTTGTTCGCGTTCTGGCCGACCGCGCTGCTGCCGCGTGAAAGTCAACGGAGTGGAGCACCCGGCGCCCCGCGATCCCCGCCGCCTGCTCGCCGATCACCTGCGCCACGACCTCGGCCTGACCGGCACGCACGTGGGGTGCGAGCACGGCGTGTGCGGATGCTGCACCGTGCTGCTCGACGGCGCCCCGGTCCGCTCCTGCCTGATGCTCGCGGTCCAGGCCGAGGGCCACGAGGTGACCACGGTCGAGGGGCTGGCGCGTGACGGCGCGGCGCTCCATCCCGTGCAGCGGGCGTTCCACGAGTGCCACGGTCTTCAGTGCGGCTTCTGCACGCCGGGCTTTGTGATGTCGGTGGTGGGCCTGCTGGCGCGAAGCCCGCATCCCACCGAGGAAGAGATAGAGGAAGGGATAGCGGGGAACCTGTGCAGGTGCACCGGCTACGCGTCGATCCGCCGCGCCGTGAGGCGAGCCGCGGAGCTGAACTCTTCCCCGCTTGCGGGGAAGCACCCGCCCAGGGCGGGGGACGGGGCGTGACCACGCGATGGTTCGGCGCTCCCGTGCAGCGCCTGGAGGACGAGCGCCTGCTGCGAGGGAAGGGCCGCTACACGGACGATATCGGCGAGGGCGCGCTCGAGTGCTGCTTCGTCCGGTCCCCTTTCGCGCACGCGCGCATCAGGTCGATCGACGTGAGCACCGCCCGTGAGGCGCCCGGGGTCGCCGCCGTCTACACCGCCGCCGACCTGCCGTTCGGCGGCACCGACCTGCCGCTCCTCATCCCTCACCCCAACCTGACGCACGGCCGCACGCAGCGCTGCCTGGCGTCGGACCGCGTGCGGTACGCCGGTGAGGCGGTGGCCTTCGTCGTCGCGGAGAGCCGCTACCTCGCCGAGGACGCGGCCGAGCTCGTCCAGGTCGAGTACGAGCCGCTGCCTGTGGTCATCACGCCGGAGGCTGCCGCGCGCGCCGAGCATCTCGTCCACGACGACGTCCCCGGCAATGTCGCGGCCGAGATGTCGCAGGAGGTCGGTGACGTCGACGCCGCCCTGAGCAAGGCGCCGCACAGCAAGAAGCTCCGACTGCGCTACGAGCGCGGTGCGGCAAACCCGATGGAGGCGCGCGCTGTGTGGGCGCGCTGGTCGGTCGACGACCGCAAGCTCACGGTCTTCGACTCCACGCAGTCGCCGACGTCGATCCGAGGCGGCCTGGCCGTCCTGTTCGGCCTGCCCGAGTCGCATGTCGAGGTCATCGCCCCCGACGTCGGCGGCGGCTTCGGGCCGAAGATCATGCTGTTCTACCCCGACGAGCTGCTCGTCCCTTACGCCGCGATGCAGCTCGGCCGGCCCGTGAAGTGGACCGAGGACCGGCAGGAGCACTTCACGGCGGTCAACCAGGAGCGCGGCCAGCTGCACGAGGTCGAGGTCGGCTTCGACGGCGAGGGCCGCATCCTCGCCCTGAGCGACGACTTCATCCACGACGGTGGCGCGTACACGCCTTACGGCATCATCCTGCCGATCATCACCGCGGCGCAGCTGCCCGGGCCGTATCGAGTTCCGAGCTACCGCGTCCGCTTCCGCGACATGTACACGAACGCCACGCCGACGTCGCCATATCGTGGCGCGGGCCGCCCGCACGCGTGCTTCGTCATGGAGCGCACCCTGGACGCGATCGCCGCCGAGCTGAAGCTGGACCGCGTCGAGGTGCGCCGGCGCAACCTCATCCCGCCGGATGCCTTTCCCTACGAGGTCGGGGTCGCGTGGCAGGACGGCAACACCGTGGTCTACGACAGCGGCGACTACCCCCAGCTGCTCGACCGCGCGCTGGCGAAGCTCGGACCGAAGCCCGACGGCGACCACGTCGGCATGGGCATCGCCCTCTACGTCGAGGGCACGGGCGTCGGCCCGTACGAGGGCGCTCACGTGCAGGTTCTCGTCAGCGGCAAGGTCGTCGCCGCGACCGGCATCCCCAGCCAGGGCCAGGCGCACGCGACCGTGTGGGCGCAGGTGGTGGCGGACGAGCTGGGTGCGGACGTCGCGGACGTCGAGGTGATCAGCGGCGACACGCGCCGCTTTGCGTGGGGAGTGGGCACGTTCGCCTCGCGCGGTGCGGTCACCGCGGGCAACGCGATGCACGTCGCCGCCCGCGCTGTCGCGGAGAAGGCGAAGAAGATCGCCGCCGACCACCTGGAGGCCGCGCCCGAGGATCTCGAGCTGGTGGGTGGAAGCGTGCGCGTGAAAGGCTCGCCGGACAGGGCGATCCCGCTCGCCGCGGTCGCCGTGCTCTCGAACCCCGTGCGCTATGCGTTCGGTGGCGGCACCGAGGCGGCGACGCAGTTTGCCGCCAGGGCCCGTCCTGGGCCGCCGCTGCGGGAGGGCGAGGAGCCGGGGCTCGAGGCGACCGGCTACTACAGCCCACCGGGCTCGACCTGGGCTTCCGGCTGCCACGCGGCCTACGTCCGCGTCGACCCGAAGACCTTCCGTCTCGAGATCCTCAAGTACGTCGTCGTGCACGACTGCGGCCGCGTCATCAACCCGCTCGTGCTCCAGGGACAGATCGAGGGAGGGGTCGCGCAGGGCATCGGCGGCGCCTTCTACGAGCGGCTGGCCTACGACTCCGACGGCCAGCTCCGCAACGCGTCCTTCATGGAGTTCCTCATGCCATACGCGACCGAGATCCCGGACATCGAGATCGACCACATCGAGACGCCTTCGCCGCTCAACCCGCTGGGGGTGAAGGGCGCGGGGGAGGCGGGCGTGATCCCGGTGGGCGCGGTGCTGGCGTCGGCGATCGAGGACGCGCTCGGGGTGCCGGTGACCGAGATGCCGCAGTCGCCGGTGAAGCTGTTCGAAGCGTTCTCTAACTCATGAAAGATCATGCAACCGTGGTCAGGGTGGAAAGGCACGAGCCCGCGGCGGGGCGCCGCGACGAGGTCGCCGGGGTCCTGAAGTCGGCCGCCGAGGTGGCGCGCGACGCGTCTGGGTGTTTTGGCGCTCAGGTGGCGCAGTCGGACCGCGAACCGACCCAGGTGGTGCTCATCTCGCGCTGGGAGTCGGAGGAGGCGATGAAGAAGTTCCACGCTACGCCGGACTTCACGAGCCTCGTGCGCACGCTCGACGGGCACGCGCAGGTGGAGATCTTCACTACCGCGTAGTCACTCGACCCTGACGACGGCGGCGACGATGTTGCCGCCCGGAGGTCCCTGGTGCGAGTTCCGCTCGCCGCCGCTCACGTAGTTGGCCGTCCGGCCGGTGACCGACGCGATGAGCATCCCGCCCAGCGCCTTGCCGATCTGATAGGCGTTGTGGTCGTCGAGCAGCGTGATGTGCTGGCCGCGCACCTGGTCGCTGCCGGGAATCACCGACTTGGCGAACACGTGGACCAGACGGTCCAGGTCCGACTCGTCGGGGAGCCCGTCCTTGAACCGAAGCCCGGCCGAGCGCAGCGCATCGCGCACGCCCTGGGCGTCGATGAAGTCGCGCGTGACGGCGTGGCCGATGCGCAGCGTGCTGGCCGACGCGGTCGAGTTGCCGAACACGACCACCTCGCCGTGGCGCTTCTCGCCGCCGGACGACGTCATCGCGACCTCGGAGTAGAGGTCCCAGTCGCGACGCACGACGCCGTCCGAAAGCTTCGACTCCGGCACCTCTCCAAGAGCCATGGCGACGCCCAAAGCGGCGGCGTCGTTCGCGTACGAGCCGGCGCCCTCGGGTCCAAAGGTGAGGTCGTGCGAGACGACCGTGCGTCCACGCGACTCGGCGTCCGTGATGCCGGCGACGGTGAGGCCCGGGACCTTGACCATCACCAGGTGCACGTCCTTCGGGTCGGCGATCGCCGCGTCCTTCATCGCCTCGCGAGTCGCCGCGGCGACCTTGTCGATCATGCCCATTCGCCCGACCTCCTCCGGGACGATGGCGTCGGAGCCCGCGCGTCCGACCACGAGCCGCTTCTCCTTCGCGGCATCGCCGTCGACCCACTCGCGGGTCACCGCGGCGATGTGCGGTGTGATGACGCCAGGGCATCCGCCGGAAAGGACGAAGATCACGTGCTTCGCGACGTCGTCCTTGGGCACACCGAGCAGATGGGCCGTCCACTCGCGCAGCGCCGCGTCCGCCCAGACGCGGCCCCAGTCGTCGTGGAAGCCGGTGCCGTCGGTCTTGCCCACCAGCGCGACGAGGTTGTCGCGCGTGACCTTGCCGGCGTCCGCCAGCGCCTGCAGCCCGGACGTATCGGCCGGGGTCGCCGAGGGGCACACGAACATGTCGACTCGCTGCAACTTCATCACTCCACCTCCGGCGGGCGCTGAAAACCGAACCCGGGCGCATTCTCGAGCTGCTCGGCGAACGCGAGCAGCTCATATTCCTGAGCGAACCTGCCGGCGAGCTGCACGCCGATCGGCAGGCCGTCGTGCAAGCCGGCGGGGATGGAGACCGCCGGGACGCGCGCGAAGCTCACCGGCAGCACGAACCGCACGTACGTCGCCCAGGCCTCGCCGAGAAACGGCGGTACGTCCTCGATCTTCATGGGCGGCAGGCCGAGGGTCGGCGTGAGCAGGAAGTCGTACTTCAGGCGCAGCGGCGTGGCCACGAGCTGGTTCGCGCAGGCCGTCGCCGTCTCCATCGCGTGGAAGTGGTCCATCGCCGTCAGGTCGCGGCCCTCCGCGGCCAGCTTGCGGATGCCCGGCCCGAACGTGGAAAGGTCGGCCGGAAAGCTGGCCATGCTCGCGCGCCTCACTACGGCGTAGCCGGCGGTGACCGGCGCGGGGTCCCACG
Organism: uncultured bacterium; assembly: GCA_966423695.1. Lineage (GTDB taxonomy): Bacteria > Chloroflexota > Dormibacteria > Dormibacterales > Dormibacteraceae > 40CM-4-65-16. The sequence continues at coordinate 8,510 of CBJLKR010000050.1, forward strand.
CGATCTCCTCGACGTGGTGGCCTGCCTGCCGGAGCACCTCCGCGGCACGCCCGCACGCCTCGGCGCAGGCCGCGTGCGCACCGGCGGCCGTCACCCCGACCACCTTCGGCCCGCCCACCGGCGACCCGTGTGGCGGCTGGGTGCCGCTCATCAGCGCGAACAGGATCCGGGCGTCGGCGACGCTGCGCGCGAGCGGCCCGTGCGCCTGCAGCACGGTGGGGTCGATCTCCTCGCTGCCGATCCGCTCCGGGGTCGCCCGCAGGCCGACGACGCCGCAGCACGAGGCCGGGATGCGGATCGAGCCGCCCATATCGCCGCCGATCGCGAACGTGCACATCCCCGCGGCCACGGCCGCGGCGCTGCCGCCGCTCGAGCCCCCGGGCGTGATCCCCTGCCGCCAGGGGTTGTGCGTCGGCGGAAACAGCGTGTTCGTGGTCCCGATCGCGGCCGCGAGCTCGGGAAGGTTTGTCTTGCCGAGCACGGTCACGCCCGCACGCCTGGCGAGTGCGACCGGGATGCCGTCCTCGGTCGCCACGCGCTCGCGCCAGGATGGCGTCGCGTAAGTGAAGGGCATGCCGGCGACAGGCACGCTGTCTTTGACCGCCAGGGTCACGCCGGAGCACGGGCCGGGCTGCGGCCGGGCGTCGCGGTCGACGTGGATGTAGGCGTGGATCCTGCCGTCGAGGCGCTCGATCGCCTCCAGGTGCGCGTCGACGACGGCCTCCGGTTTCACGGTGCGGCCGATCTCGCCCGCCGGCGCCCATCGTGGGTCGCTCACAGCTCGTCCGCCACCGCCTGGATGATGCGCTCGAACAGGTCGGCCGCGGTGCTGACGCCGAAGCCCAGCACGCCGCGCAGGTCGAAGGTCTCGTCCGCAGCGTCGGACGTGATGCGCAGGGCCGACCACGGCACTCCGTTCTGCTGCGCGACCTGGGCGATCGCAGCCGTCTCCATGTCGACACACAGCGCGTCCGCGAACTCGTGGGCCAGCGCGTCCCGGACCTTCGCCGAGGTGATGATCTGGTCGCCCGTCAGGACCAGGCCGGAGATCGCGTGCTTCGACTCGAGCCGCGCGGCGATGAGGAGCTTGTCCGCCACCGAGGAGTTGGCGTGGATGACCGCGACCTCGAGCCCGGGGATGATGCCTCGCGCCGGCGTCAACGGCCGGCCGTCGAAGTCATGCTGCGCGGCGCCGGTGGCGACGATGACCTGGCCGGGACGGGACTGCTCGCTGAGGGAGCCGGCAAGGCCGATGGCGACCACGCATCGTGGCTTGAAGACGTCGCAGACGAACTGCGCCGCCATCGCCCCGGCGACCTTGCCCACGCCCGAGACGGCGACCACGAGACCGCCGCCCTCCCAGATCGACAGGCGCGGTCCGACCGTGTCGGCTCGCGGCATCCTGCTGACGAGGGCGTGGACCTCCTGCTCCAGGGCGGCGATCACCGCCACCGGTCTTCGCTCAGGCACTGGACATCGCCGGCGTCCATATGCGTTCGGGATCGGCCTGAAGGAGCAGGTGGAGGTAGTGAATCCTGTCCCGGCCCACGAGCCGAGATTTTGAGGGTTGAGCGGCCGGCGCAGCCATCTCGGCCCGGCGAAGCCGTGGCAGCCCGATCCCGGTCGCGGCGAACCACACGGTGGACGAGAAAGCGTGCCGAACGGGTAGGCGCAGCGGCCTCAGAGGGCCCTGGCGTGCTGCCTCAGGTCGTCCCAGCGGTAGCGCAAGAGGTTGACCACGTCGACCACGCCGTCGACCTCGCGGCTCATGCGGGTCAGGATGTCCGAGTCGCTGCGGCGGTCGACCTCACCCGAGAGCGTGATCACGTTCGACCGCACGTCGACGGCGATGTTCCCGGCCTCCGTCGGCAGGATGGCTGGGATGATGCGCTCCTCCACCTCTTCCCGAAGGTCCTCGTCGGTCCGCAGGAAGACCTGGAGGAGGTCGCTGCGGCTGACGATGCCGACGATCCGGCCCCGCTCGTCGACGGCGACCAGGCGGCGCACGTTGCGCTCGTGCATCAGGCGGGCGGCGTCGGTGATCAGCGCGCTCGAGAGGACGGTGATCGCCGGCGAGGTCATCAGGTCCTCCGCCAGCACTCCGCTCGCCTTCGCCTTTTCGGGCCGGTTCCTCCACGCCTGCAGCGGCCCCCCGTGCGCCTCGAGCTCGGTCCGCCGCTCCTTGAGCAGCAGGTCCGACTCGCTGACGACGCCGACCGGCACGCCCTGGGTGTCCACGATCGGCACCGCGCTGATCCGGTTCTCCTCGATCAGGCGGACGAGCAGCTTGAACGGCGTCAGCGGGCTCGCGACGTGGACGCGCGCCGTCATCACGTCGGCGACGGTGCGGTGGCGCAGCAGAACGCTCACTCGCGTCCCGCCACCAGCACCGGCCGGTCGGTCGCACGTAGCAGCTCGTGGGTGACCGAGCCGAACAGCATGCTCGCCAGGTCGCCCATTCGGCTGGAGCCGATGACGATGATGTCGGCGCCCGTTTGGGCGGCCGTCTCGGCGACCACGTTCGCGACGGCGCCCGGCTCGGCGATGATCGACTCCGGGCTGAGGCCGCCGTCGCGGAGCATCGCGCAAGCGCGCGCCACCGTCGCCTCGATCTCCTCGTCGGTCTCGACGTAGGAGAAGCCCTGGACGCCGACGATCGCCTGGGCGACATGCAGGACCACGACCTTCGATCCGGGCGCGGCGGCGACAGCCTCGGCGGCGCGCACGCCGGGTTCGAGATCGTCTCCACCGGCGATCGCGAGCAGGACGTTCCACGCCCGATGCACGCGCTCCGGCTTGCGGCCGCGCACGATCAGCACCGGCCCCTCGAACGCGGTGAGGATCCGGTGGCTGACGCTGTGGTGGCGGAGCGACTGCCAGTCGGACAGGCCGCGCGAGCCCACGACCACGACCTCCGCCTCGAACTCGTCGGCGCAAGCGATGATCGCGTCCGCGATGTGGTTGTGGTCGGACCGGCTGATCTCGCTGTCCGCCTGGACGCCATAGCCGCGCAGCCGGTCGACGGCCGCGGACGCAAGCGCCTCCGCCTGGCCCCTGGTCTCGACGTCGCGGACGCCCGCATGCTCCAGCACGTCCAGGCTCCAGGCGTGGACGACGCGAACCTTGGCGTTCGCCGCGAGGGCGATCGAGGCGGCCACTGCCTCGGCGTTCTCGGCCGGTGCCGATCCGTCGGTGGCGAGGAGGATGCGGCTGTAAGCGTGGCTCTTCATGACCCCAGCTTCGCCGCAGGTGCGGCGCCCAAGTAGGGCCTAACGGCCCGCCGCCGCCCGGCTGGAAGCCCCGGTGGTCCGGCGATCTCTAGGGCGCGATTTTTGGCGTAGATTGCCCGAGAAGCCACATTCATGGGTGATCTCCGCGACCGGAAGGACGTGCTCCTCGAGGCGGGCCTCACGCTCGCCTCCGAGCTGTCGCTCCCGATCGTCCTGCAGCGGATCGTCGACCTCGCGGCGCAGGTCACCGACGCGCGCTACGGCGCGCTGGGGGTCATCGGCGACGGCGACACGTTGACCGAGTTCGTGACCACAGGCATCCCCGCCCGCGTCCGGCAGGCGATCGGACCCCTGCCCGCGGGCAAGGGCGTGCTCGGCCTGCTGATCCGCGAGCCCAAGCCGGTCCGGATCAAGAACATCGCCGATCACCCGAGTTCGGTCGGCTTCCCGAAGAACCACCCGCCGATGCGCTCGTTTCTCGGCGCCCCGGTCAAGGCGCTGGGCCGCGTCTTCGGCAACATCTACCTGGCCGACTCGTCCGACCAGCGCATCCGCCGCGTCGACGGCTCGAGCGGGCGGATCCACACGGTGTCCGGCTCGGGCACGGCGGCCTTCTCCGGCGACTACGGGCCGTGGAGCGCGGCGCAG